>NZ_JBBIAM010000014.1:0-127087 GCF_054185185.1 Bradyrhizobium sp. UFLA05-153 | reverse complement strand
TCGATTCCAACGGCCAACCGCTGACGTTGATCGCGTGGACCCACGAATTCGAGACGGCCGCCCGACCGATAGACCACTTCGGCCACAAGCGTTTCGGAGCGCCGAAACGGCGACTGCTCCATAGGCAACCTCCTGCGCGCGGGTTGCATCGGCGTCCAAAACCCCCGCGTGGTAAGCACCGGGAGTGTTCTGCCGGAGTATCGGAGTATGTTCGACCCGCATAACTCCGTCCTGAGACTCCTATTTTGATGCTCATTTCAGCTCCCCTCCGAACGTCCCACCAGATGACGGATCCGGTGGATTAACTGTTAGACTGCGGCCAGATCGAGTCGGGCCTGCCGCATTGCGCCTGACTTTGCGGATGCATTGTCGCGGCTGGCTCTCTGTTGCGGCAATGATCGCCAAGTCGCAAGAACATCAGAAACAAGGGTTGGCAGAGACCGACGTCCACGTTCCAGCAATTGCCGTGCCACTAAAGACCTCGTGCAAACCTTGTTTCGAACAGGAGGCGACGCATACTGAGCCGACGTCAGGCTCCAGGCGCAAATGTCGCGAGCCCGGCATCCACCTGCCTCGGTGGGGCAATGCATGACACTGGGCCCAAAGACTCCTTCGATGTCCTGCACTTTGCGGCAACTGCGGTCGTAACTGCCGACCAACCCGAAGTCGCTCCAACGCCAGCAGTTCTAAAGGGGTCTGATGTTCAGCCGCGTGCAAGCCGAGGAACTAGAGTAATGATGTGGCCTTGCGAATTGTTCGGGGTTGCCTCCCGTCGTCCGGCGTCCAATCGCGCCGTATAAGGCCAACCGCGGATGTACAAATTTGTCGGCTGGAATAGCCTCGGCAGGACGCCGATTCGGTTCAACGCGCCGATCAGCGCGTCGGGGGCCGGTTGGTGGCCATGGTCCCAGCTCCCACCGACGACACGTCCGAAATCCCACATTGACCACAGACCACTGATACTTGAGCGCGATCTCGAATCCTCAGCAGTTGAGAACGTCGAGACTTCCATCTCCCGCCAAGTCTCTTCCGGATCGTGCTCCTTTTCGGGGAGGACCACAGCGCCTACCTCGGCGGGAAGGCCCAGAAGACGTTCACCCAAACGTCTAAGCTTACTTGTGTCAAACAAAACGACCTCGTAGGAGCTCTTATATTCCGTTTTCACTCCGTCCAAGCCATGCTTCTGCGCCATCGCAGCCCATGCGCTCAGTTCGTCAGGTTCAACTTGATCATACCACTCGTCCATGACCGCCAATTTGAGTGGCTCTTGCGCCTCGACAATGAAGTACCGCCCAGAACTACCAGCATAGCCGTGTGCAGCGTTCACATCATTCTCTGAGGCCATCCAAATAGCTTTGCCCGAATGCCCGCTTTGCCCCGCGCCGCCCCACACTCCATCCCTATTAGCATGGTTGAACTTGGTCCCCGCAGGAAGTTCTTCTATCTTGCTGCTCTCCCAACCAAGATTCCTAGGTGGAACCCTTGGGTGCCTATCGTCAGGGCAAATCGGATTAGTGGGCGGCTGCTGATGTTGCATGTCGAACTCTTTACAGGTGCGCTTGAGTTTATCCATTGATGGCTGACGTGTTGCTGTCGCTTGGATCAATGTTAGCGCGGTCAGTTGACCGGATCGCAGAGTATTGCACGCAATCATCGAAGCAGGCGCAGGTGTCATGGCTAAAGCAACAATGACGAGACGGCCCTTTTTCGGTTGACGCCCCGTTTGGTTTGATTTGGGATGTCTAGGCGGCCCGCGGTGAACGGCCAAAGATGGGCCATCGGCTACAAACGCAACAAAACCATTCGTGCGTGTGCAACTGAAATCGAATTTCAAAAACTGGAATCTCGACCTGATCCACAGGCTATATAGGGGCGACCTCAGAAGTCTGGGACAATCTCGAGCCGATTGCCGAGATCCGAACGCCCCACCTCACTTGGTGCCAGGTACGATTTTGCGATCGTCCGCAAGAGCACTGGCGTAGGACAGAGATGAAGCTGCTTGGAAGTGCATGGTGCGCGTACGCCTCGTGCCCTTTGCAGAAAAGGACGATTGGGGAAGTCTGTCCGTCCATGGATTGGATCATACGATGTGCTGGTGCTGCCTTCGCGGCTCGATGGTCGACCGGTCGTCGTGCTAGAGGTGCTCGCGCTCGGGGTTCCGGTTATTGCTTCCGCCATTGGTGGACTACCGTGAGCTTATACAGGATGGCGTAAACGGCTTTCTTTGCCAGCCGCGACAGATTTGCGAATTTGCCAACAGAATTGAAAAGCTTGCGCTCGATCGGAATTTGCTGAAGGGGATGAAGCAAGCTGCGAGAGCCGGCGCCGAGAGAAGCCTCGACGCGCGTAAAAAGCTTTCTCGCTATGAGCAAGGATTGAGAGCATTAGCCGGCTGTGCGAATTGACTATGGTGGCGACGATCAGAAGCGTTCTTGAGTTCGTCAATACTCGATAACTGATGGGGGATGGGCCGTCCGCGTGCGCCCCATGAAATCAATCATTGACAGCTTGCCTCGAATATCTCCATATATGGGGGTCACGGTCCTACTGCGTCCGCAAGATGTAGTGGCTAAGAGGGAAGCCGGTGAACTGCGCCTTTGGTGCGGAATTCCGGCGCTGCCCCCGCAACTGTCAGCAGCGAGCTGCTTCCGGACAACGTCACTGGTGCGCCTGCGCCGGGAAGACAGGAAGCAAGCAACGACCTGCGAGCCAGGAGACCTGCCGTGACGATCTGAACGTCCACGGGCGGGGTGTCCCGGCGGTCGCTTGCACGCATCGTCCGGCAACGCATCTGCCGGCGTTCCGGCAGCGTCCTTCCTTATCGCCCCGTCCAAACACAACGCGCGCATCACGGGGCCCTTTGATGTCACTGAACCTGCACGACGCGGACACCGCTTCCGCACCCATCATCCAGTTGCGTCCACAGTCACTTGCGGCTGCTTCCAGCGAGCCGGCCATGCAGATCATTCGCCGCAACGGGAAGGTCTCGCCGTTCGATTCCGCCAAGATCGCGGTCGCGATGACCAAGGCTTTCCTCGCGGTAGAGGGCAGCACTGCGGTTGCTTCGCGCCGCGTTCACGAGAGCGTTGAGCAATTGACGGCCGAAGTCGTAGCAGCCCTGATGCGCCGCGCAGGTGAGGGGCGCACCTTTCATATCGAGGACGTGCAGGATCAGGTCGAACTCGCCTTGATGCGCAGCGAGCACCACAAGGTCGCCCGGGCCTACGTGCTCTACCGCGAGGAACGGTCCCGCCAGCGCGCCGAGGAAGCGGCCGCGCAGCCGGAGCCCGTCGCCGCATCGACCCTTCACGTCACGCTGCCGGATGGCTCGCGCGTCGGTCTGGACACGCGCCGGCTCGAGCTGATCATCAATGAGGCCTGCGCCGGTCTCGACGGCGTCTCCGCAGCCCCCGTGCTGGCCGAGACCACCCGCAATCTCTACGACGGCATCAGCCAGGACGAGCTGGCGCTGGCCTCGATCATGGCCGCGCGCACGCTGGTCGAGCAGGAGCCCAGTTATGCCTATGTCAGCGCGCGCCTGCTACTCGACAAGCTCCGCGGCGAGGTACTGTCGCATGTCCAAGGCGTTACGACGTCGGCCTCGCAGGCCGACATGGCGACGCGCTATGCCGAATACTTTCCGGCCTATGTGAAGGTCGGGATCGCAGCCGAACTGCTCGATCCCGAACTCGCCCGTTTCGATCTCGGCCGCATCGCTGCGGCGCTGAAGCCTGAGCGAGACCTGAACTTCCAGTTCCTCGGCCTTCAGACGCTCTACGACCGTTATTTCCTGCATCAGCAAGGCAAGCGAATCGAGCTGCCGCAGGCCTTCTTCATGCGCGTGGCGATGGGCCTGGCAATTCGAGAGATCGACCGCGAAGCCAAGGCGATCGAGTTCTACGATCTCTTGTCGTCGTTCGACTTCATGGCCTCGACGCCGACGCTGTTCAATTCCGGCACGGTGCGCCCGCAGCTGTCGTCCTGCTTCCTCACCACCGTATCGGACGACCTCGATGGCATCTTCAAGTCGATCAAGGACAATGCGCTGCTCGCAAAGTACTCCGGCGGCCTCGGCAACGATTGGACACCTGTGCGCGGCCTCGGAGCCCACATCAAGGGCACCAACGGCGAAAGCCAGGGCATCATCCCGTTCCTGAAGGTGGCCAACGACACCGCGATCGCCGTCAACCAGGGCGGCAAGCGCAAGGGCGCGGTCTGCGCCTATCTGGAGACCTGGCACGTCGATATCGAGGAATTCCTCGATCTGCGCAAGAACACAGGCGATGACCGCCGCCGCACCCACGACATGAACACCGCCAACTGGGTGCCGGACCTGTTCATGCAGCGCGTCGACGCCGACGATGAGTGGACGCTGTTCTCGCCGGACGAGACGCCCGATTTGCACGATCTGTATGGGACGTCCTTCAAGGCGGCCTATGAGGCCTATGAAGCCAAGGCGAAGGCCGGTGGCATGCGTGTGTTCAAGACCGTGCGTGCGACCGACCTTTGGCGGCGCATGCTGACCATGCTGTTCGAGACCGGCCATCCCTGGATCACCTTCAAGGACCCCTGCAACCTGCGCTCGCCGCAGCGCCACATAGGCGTGATCCATTCCTCGAACCTCTGCACCGAGATTACGCTCAACACGTCGGTGGACGAGGTCGCAGTCTGCAATCTCGGCTCCGTCAACATGCTCAGCCATGTCGGGACGGGCGGCATTGATCGGGCCAAGCTGAAGCGGACGGTAACGACCGCGGTGCGGATGCTCGACAGCGTCATCGACATCAACTTCTACACCATCCCGGAGGCGCGCCGCTCCAACATGCGCCACCGTCCCGTCGGCCTCGGCCTGATGGGTTACCAGGAGGCACTTCAGGTCCAGCGTATCCCGATCGCGTCCGAAGCGGCGGTCGCTTTCGCCGACATCAGCATGGAAGCGATCTCCTTCCACGCCATCGAGGCATCCTCCGATCTCGCCACCGAGCGCGGCCGCTATCCGAGCTTCGAGGGCTCGCTGTGGTCGAAGGGCATTTTGCCGCTCGACTCTATCCAGTTCGTTGCCGACTCGCGCGGCGGGCTCGAAATCGATCGCGCCTCGACGCTTGACTGGGATCGCCTCCGCAAGAAGATAGTGGCAGGCGGCATGCGCAATTCGAACGTCATGGCGATCGCGCCGACAGCGACGATCTCCAACATCTGCGGCGTGTCGCAGTCGATCGAGCCGAACTACCAGAACCTGTTCGTCAAGTCGAACATGTCCGGCGACTTCACGGTCGTGAACGAGTTCCTGGTCCGCGACCTCAAGGCGAGGGGGCTTTGGGACGAGGTGATGGTGTCCGACCTCAAATATTTCGACGGTAGCGTCGGCCAGATCGACCGCGTCCCGGAGGATCTGAAGGCGCTCTACGCGACGGCCTTCGAGATCGACAGCGCCTGGCTGATCGAGGCTGCCGCACGGCGGCAGAAATGGATCGACCAGTCGCAGTCGCTCAACCTCTATATCGCCAATCCCTCCGGCAAGAAGCTCGATGCGCTCTACCGGTTGGCCTGGCGGCGCGGGTTGAAAACCACCTACTACCTGCGTTCACGCAGCGCCACGCACGTCGAAAAATCGACCCTGAAGGGCACCGACGGCAAACTCAACGCGGTCTCCGTATCGGCTGCGGCCTCGCATGCCCCAATCATAATGCCAGCCGCGGCAGCCCTGGACCTCGATGGTATCAAGGCCTGCCGGATCGAAGATCCCGAATGTGAAGTGTGTCAGTAAGGAGATGACGATGCTCAATTGGTCCGATACCGAAACCACGGCGGCCGCTCCGGCCGCCTCGGCTCTCACCGCCGCACTCCACCCACAGACCCAGCTCAAGCTCGAGCCGGCAGATGGGACCGGTCTCGGCGCGATCGATCGCACCGGCGGCCGCGTGTCGGTCGACGAGAAGCGGATGATCAACTGCCGTGCCGACGTCAACCAGCTCTTGCCGCTGAAGTACAAATGGGCCTGGGAGAAATACCTCTCCGGCTGCAACAATCACTGGATGCCGACCGAAGTGTCGATGCAGGCCGATATCGCGCTGTGGAAATCGCGGGACGGCCTGACGGAGGACGAGCGGCGCGCGATCAAGCGCAACCTCGGCTTCTTCGCCGCTTCGGAATCCCTCGTCGCCAACAACATCGTGCTGGCGATATACCGTCACCTCACTAATCCGGAGTGCCGGCAGTATCTGTTGCGGCAGGCCTTCGAGGAGGCGGTCCACACCCACACCTTCCAGTACATCGTCGAGAGCCTTGGCCTGGATGAGGGCGAGCTGTTCAACATGTACCGCGAGGTGCCCTCGATCACCGACAAAGCGGCCTGGGCGCTCAAGCATACGCAGCATTTGAACGACCCCTCGTTCCAGACGGGAACGCCGGACCATGGTCGCGCCTTCCTGCGCGACCTGGTCGCCTTCTATGTCGTCTTTGAAGGAATGTGGTTCTACACCGGCTTCGCACAGATCCTATCGCTCGGCCGACGCAACAAGATGGTCGGCATCGCCGAGCAGTATCAGTACATTCTGCGCGATGAGAGCATCCATCTGAACTTTGGCATCGATGTGATCAACCAGATCAAGATCGAAAATCCGCATTTGTGGACGCCAGAGTTTCAAGGGGAGGTCCGCGGCATGATCCGGGAGGCAGCCGAGCTCGAGGCCGCCTATGGTCGCGACACGATGCCCCGCGGTTTCCTCGGCCTGAACGCTGCGTTGTGCGAACAATACATGCACTTCATTGCCAACCGGCGATGCGCGCAGATTGGACTTGCGCAAGTCTTCGCCGAGGTCGAGAACCCGTTCCCGTGGATGTCGGAGGCCATGGACCTGAAGAAGGAGAAGAACTTCTTCGAGACCCGCGTCATCGAATACCAGAACGGCGGTGCACTGAGCTGGGATTGACGTCGAGTAGCAGCAATCGCCCGTCAGGTCTGACGCGCGCACCGGCTCGGCGAGAGCCCCTTTGCTCGCGCGAATGCCCGGCAGGCAGTCAATCGCTATGATCGTGCGACGAATGCCCACTTTCAGTCGGAGAAGTCCACCGGTGCGACCAGTAAGTCATTGATTGTTCTCGACCCGTCGCTATCATCGGCGGGTCCCAGGTTCGAGCCCTGGTGCGCCCACCAAAGGAAAATCTTTGGTTTCCAATAGCTTCGCCAGATGTCTGTTGAGAACAAAACGGGTCTCGTGCGACGTTTTTCGGATCGGACGTCGCGCGGCTGGATTACCGGGCGACTTTCCTTTGCTTCTGCATCTTCTCCTTACTTATGTATCTTCACCCCATTCGATACAGCGCGCAGATCCGATGGTAAAGGTCGATAACGTCCTCGTCGTAGAATAGGATACTAGGGCGAAAAAATCGGACAGTCTGTTCTGCCCGTCGCCGCAGGGGACCGCTCGCTGCAGAACCTGATTGTTCGGCTGAGCAGCGACAACTTCGAGCAGACGCGGACCTTGGATCTTGGCTTTCCGGAAAGGCGCCTTGTCCCCCGCAAACCGCGCGAAAAAGAATTGCACTAATGGCACTGATTTGCGACGGCCCCGTTGCCACACGCGACGGGGCCGACCCTTTGTTTTGAAGGGACGATAAATGGGCGGGCGACTTTTTGGGGATGAAGTGAACATCAAGACAAAGCTGGGGTGCTATGGCGAAGAGAGAAGAACTCAAGGGGCAAGCGATCCAAACGAGTTGGCTCACCGTAGTCTTTGGAGCCGTCCTCATACTGGTCGGCCTGTGCGGCTTTGCGGCTGCGCTAATCAGTAAAGACTTGCTCCCGTCATTGCTTGCCGGCTCCACGTCTCTTCCTCTTGCGCATAAAAACCCACTAGCATGCCGAGAAATGCACCGCCGATCGCCGGGACAGATCGCCGACGAAGGCGCGTGATTTGCACCTCCAGCGCGCAATAGGTCTCGCACAGCTCAATTATGGTCATGGCTGCCTCCGGACCAGACAGATGCAAGTGGCCGCCCCGTCAGCTTCTCGTCAGGTGGATGCGGCATACGCAACCTACTGATGCTCGTGGAAGAGGCGACCAGTATCGGCGAGCTGGTCGCCCGCGCACTGGCACGAGCTTCGGCGGCACGCGGTGCATGCTCCACGGCGACGCACCGCGTGCCGATTGTTCCACCGTTGTGGCGGCACGGCCTCTCGAATTGCAGGACGGTCGCACCGCTGAGCGCCGGGCCGCAGCGAAGCCATCGAAGGCTAGCCCCTAGCTAGCCGCACAAAGCTTCGTTTCGTTAATATCAAGAAGAATTCTCTGAAGGTGGCTGTCGAGCCTCTGCTGCGTTGAATGCTTGGCGGACTACGTCGGTTGCAAACCGAAGTGCATCCTCGTGCGTGACCGGAGGCGAAGGTGGACGGTGCTTACCACCTCGGCGATGGAGAAATGAATTGGCGGTACGCTTCCTATCCAGGATTATCTCAGCATTGTCGCGTCCAACGATCGGGCCGATGACGATCAGCAGGATCGAGCGATGCAGCGCACAGCTCTATGCTCGCTCCATAATCGTGCCATCAACGTGTGGTCATGGCAAATCGTTGCTTTTCGACACTCAAGAAGCTCTCAAAGTCGCAACTTGAATGCCGAAGAATTCTCGTGGCAGCCTTGGGGAACCACTTCATCTTCTCATACGTGCTCTGCGATAGGAGGCTAGATCCTCTGCTTCGCAAGCAAGACCGACGAAGTGCGATGGGGTTTATGCATCGGTCAATCTCTGCAATAAGGCACCGATGACTCGAAGGCAGCAGCCGTCGAGTGGCTTGTAAAGTGAAATGGGAGACATCGGGTTGCGATTAGATTTTTCGCGCATCAATCAGTCTAAGGCCGTCTTCGATGACATTTATGCCTTGGATGATCCCAGGGCATATTTCTCTGTGCTGGGAGACTTAGATTATATGATTCCGGACGTGGCCGAGCCGGTGGTGCGCCAAATTCTGGCAGCGAAAGCTTCGGCAACCGGCCTTACGCCGACCGTGCTCGATGTTGGCTGCTCATACGGCATCAACGCCGCGGTGCATCGGTTTCCGCTGACCTTCGGCGGCTTGCGTCACCGCTACGCGCGACGCGAGATGAGGGCGATTAGTTCCGAGACACTGGTGCGTCTCGATCGCAGTTTCTATGCCTCCTGGCCGGATGTCGGCCTGGCGCGATTTATTGGTCTCGATATATCGGCGCCGGCGATCAGCTATGCAACGGGTGTTGGTCTTCTTGAACAGGGCATTGTCGCCGATCTTGAACGTGAGTCCCTATCGGCGGACAGCGCGCGTGCTATCCGCTCCGCTGATGTCATCATGTCGACGGGTTGCATCGGCTACGTCACCGAAAAGACGTTCAGCAAAATCCTCGATGCAACAGAGAAGCGGCCATGGATCGTCTCCTTCGTCCTGCGAATGTTCCCGTTCGATTCGTTGGCTGCGACGTTCGCGAAGCATGGCCTTGTGACGGAACGCCTGACCGGCGCGACATTTATTCAGCGTCGCTTTCGCGATGCGGAGGAGTTCGAAAGTAGTCTGGCCGCCTTGGCGGCTCTTGGCGTCGATGCGAATGGTCTTGAATCGGAGGGGCTGTTTCACGCCGATCTGATCTTGTCCCGCCCTGAAGCGGATGCTCACGTCGCCCCCTTGGAAGACATCGTCACTGTCGCCAGCGGCAGGGGGCGGCCGATCGGGCCCCGTTATGTTCATATTGAAGGCAACGAGGGCTTGCAGGTCGCGTTGGAGCCGTGACGGGCTTGTTTTCCGTACACAGCCGCGGGTCTGAGCCAGAGAGCCGGGCAACCAAGCGGATCATGCCCTGACTCCCTTCATGGTCCCTTTCTGTCAGGTCGGTCGTCTACAGGGACGCTTTGCTCATGACAGCTTTGCCGATTTCGAACCCATCTGCATCCGTGCCGTATATCGAGATCGATGCTGTGTCGAAGTCCTACGGTGGATGGAGGACGGAGTGCTGCCGTGTCCAACATATCGCTCGACGTGCAGCAAGGTTCGCTCGTCGAGCTCGTAGGTAGCTCGGGATCTGGCAAGACCACGCTGTTGAAGACCACAGTGTCTTCAGCCGCTTGGCCTCGGAGACGTCCATTCCGCCGAACTTGGCCTTCCATTTGTAAATGCTGGCGTCAGATCGGCGACCGAAATGCCAGCCTCGTGCTCCTTCAAAATTCCGAGGATCCGGTCCGCGAACTCCCATACGGGCCCGCAGCTCCATCACTGCATCAGGGGCCGGACAGATGGCAGCATCCGACTACGTGCCGATCTTCTCAAAAAAAACCGCTTGCATCTTGCGGGGCGTCCACAGCTGACCAGTCGCGGGAGGGGCGGGCGGGGGCTCCGAGGAGCGGGTGATGCTTGCCCGGCCCGTTTGTCTTCTCTTCGTCTGATCGCTGACTCTGCTTCAGTTTGAGCCGCATTTTTCGCGGTCGTCTCAGCAAGAATGTGCGTATCAAGGGAGCCGAACTCATTGAACTCTCTGCACCACGCCTGCGTAAGCAGCGACAAATTTCTGAATCGCTCTCGCGAAATCTGAATCCCCAGCTGGCGGAGAACGCCGGTGCGAAGATCATTTCGGGTACAGCTGTTGGCTCATCTTCAAACCACGTGAGCCAAAATCAACCTCAGACATTGAGAAGACTGCGGCAAAATGAGATGGCGATCCCGGCAGGACGAACACGGGTAGCAAATTCAAAGGAATATCCTCACCCAGCCGCTCAGAAGTTTGGTCAGGCGAAGGGGAGCAGGCCTCGAATTTTCGCGCGCCTTCACTTCTGCACGATTGATGTCTGCGACTATCCCCCCGATTTTGGTTACAACGGAGGGGGCTGTGGGCCGGTCGAGCGCACCTCACGACTCGAGCGGTCCACGGCCTCGCGACGATGTTACGCCTGTCGATGTGGCATGAGCTCGCGATTGATCGCCCAAATGAAGGCGGATAGCTCGCGGGCAATCGCGGTGGCGATTACGGTTCGCCGCTTGCCCTTCCGCTCGAGTGACCGGAAGCGCCCGCACAGCCTGGTTTGCGCTTTCCACGCAATTTCGCGCACGCGCCTCGGTGCGGCATCCACCTTTGGCTGCTTGTCTCGGCTCACGCGCGGCGGATATCGATAGCTCCAGGCCGCCTCGACAAGAATGCGTCGCGCCCGTCCATTACCGGCCTTCGTGATGCCGCCGCGCTTGACCTTGTCACCGGTTGAGCTTTCTGAGGGCACGAGACCCAGATAGCCCATCAGCTCGCGCGGATTTTGAAAGCGAGAGAGATCACCGATCTCGACCAGCACCCACACAGCCGCAATGCGATCAATCCCACGCACTGCCTGTAGGGCCGCGACAACTTCGACCAGCGACCACTCGGGCACCGTCTCGCGGATGGCATTTTCCAAAGGCTCGACGCGCTCGCTTTCCTGGCGTATCCCCTCAAGTAGCTCTTCGAATGCTATGCGCTGCTTGCGATGCTCGATCTTCTGCGCCATCAGCCATTTCATATGGGCCGGTCCCCAGGTCGTCTTGCCCGGATAGATGCGTTCCAGCCGTAGCATCAAGGACGAGATCTGCTGACGCTTGCCCTGGAGGTCCTTCTTCACGGCCTGACGGGCGCGCGAGAGATCGCGCATGGCTTCATGCCGCTCATCCGGCACCCACACCGCGGTGAGCTCGCCCGCGCGTAACAGTTTGGCGAGGCTTACGGCATCGCGCCGGTTCGTCTTCACCCGATCGCCGGCCTTCTTCGGAACGAGCGAGGGGGCCACCACCAGGGACTCGTGGCCGAGGCTCTTGAGCAGTCTGTAGAGACCATATCCCGTCGGCCCTGCTTCATAGCAAAACGTCAGATGATGGTATTTCGCTGCAAGCTTTGCCATGAGCTTCTGGATCGCCGCCTCCGTGGCAGGAAACTCCCCGAGATATCGGACTTCGCCGCCACGGCCGCTATCGGTAACTGCTACTGCATTGCGCAATTTTGACGTATCGATTCCGACAAAGGCCTCGGTATGATGACCCACGACTCCCCCTCCTTGTTTGAGGCTCTGCCCGGTCCATCCGGGCGACCCTCGTCGCAACATCGAGGGATGAGTCGCCTCAGTTGTGGAAGGGACATACAGTCTCGACAATCTCTGGCAATCGATCGAACGGCTCGGACAGCCGGAGCGTTGCATTCATATCGGCGACCGCGAAAGCGACATCTACGAATTGTATTGCCTGACGCAAGAGCCTGGCGCTCACTTCCTTGTCCGCGCCTGCGTCGATCGGCTGGCAGGCGATGGCGGCCATACGATTGCGACCGAGATGGAAGAGACCAGCGTCAAGGGTCTGCATTACATCGACGTGCGCGACGACAAGGGCGAGATGACGAAAGCCGTGCTGGAGATCAAGTTCAAGCGGATCGCGGTCTTGCCTCCGATCGGAAAGAAAAAACCGTTATCCCGCCCTCGACCTGACGGTAATCCACGCCAGCGAGCGCGGTGCGCCAAAGGGCCGGAAACCCATTGAGTGGAAGCTAATCACGGACCTACCCGTCGGCGGACGCTCCGAGGCAATCGAGAAAGCCTCCTGCAGCCAGGCAGCTTCACAGATTGAAGCCGTGATCGTTGAGCACCTTGTCTCTCAGAGCGCCCTTGATCTCGCGGGCGATTTCCTTGCGAACCGCGGCCCCTAACTCCCGCTTGGCATCGTCGACGAGCTCAGCTTCAACCACGACCAGGCCTTTGTCGGCGAGCTGTTGCTCCAGTCGGCTGTCGAACTCCTGCCCCATCGCATCAATGAGCTGCTCCTGCGTCGCGGCATGGTCTTCAGGTGCGATGCGGCGCACAACATTGTCCCAAGGCTGCCAGTCCGTCGCCAAATAGCCGGCGAACTCCTCCGCCTCCTTACTCCGCACGGATGTTTCTGCACTGTCAACGTCCGCCTCTGTGACGCCGGAGACGTCAAAGTAGCGCATGTCCGGCGCGACATGTTGCAGTGCCAGCCGATCGCGAAGCTTGTTCTGATACGTAAGATAGACCTCAATGGCGTCGATGTCTTCGACGTCGTAGACGGAGCGCAGCGAGTGAGCCTTCTCGCGCGCGATCCCCTCCAGCGCGTCTAGGCGGAACATGACGCGCCCCAGATGCACGAGATCGGGAAGACGTGCCGTGTTGTCGTAGAGGCCGTTCTCGACGTCCGCGATGAGCCGTGCGGTTTTCATGCCGTTCCAGGTTAAAGTTCTGCGATCCTCGCAGCTCTGGTTGGCGTCGAGGGGCCAGTTGAAAGTACTGCGCACGCAATTGCGGGTTTTTCGCCGCCTGTCGCAGATCATTGGCCACCGACTGCCGGAATTCTTCATTACCAGAGTTGACGGACTCCAACAGCTTGTCGAGGAAAAGCGCGTATTCCCGGGCGCCCGGCTCTTCTGCAAAAGTCTCCCAGGCTGCCAGCACCTCTCTGTCGCCCTCCTTCGGACTGCCCCTGAGCCAGTCTGCGACTGCTTCAGTGAGAGCTTCGGCCTGCTCGTCGTCTGTCGCGGACAGTTCACTTTCGTCCTCGCGCGAAAGCTGGACGCTCGGACCGACGTAATCCTCAGCCCCTAGAATTGTATCCAAATTCGTCAGCACTTGCTCCGTGAGGGAATTTTCAGTCAGAATTATGCTGGCATCAGCGCCCAACCGCGTCAGCAGATCCTCGGGCAGACTCGTCAACTGGTTTTCGCTGGCGTCGAGAAATTGGAGCGTAGCAGGGATGGCCTCCGGCAGACCCGCCAATCGGTTGTCGCTGACATCGAGAAACTGGAGCGAAGCTGGAAGGACCTCCGGTAGGCTCGTCAGCTGATTGTGGCAGATGTGGAGAAATTGCAGCGGCGCAGGGAGGAGCTCGGGCAGGTTAGTCAATTGATTGTGGCGGACGTCGAGAAACTGGAGCGCAGCAGGTAGCACCTCAGGCAGGCTTCTCAGCCGGTTAGAGCTCGCGTCGAGGCCTCTGAGCTCGGTCGGAAGCGCAGGCAGGCTGGTCAGTTGATTGGCACTGATGTTGAGACGCCGGAGCGAAGCAGGGAGGCTATCGGGCAGACTCGTAAGCCGGTTCAAGGGAACATCGAGTACGACGATATCGTTCGGAAGCCTGGGCAGACCAGTAAGGAACAACGATTCGAGATTAAGTCCGGCCTCACCCCGAGCATTCACTCGCCTGACTGCTTCTTCGCGATCCTCAAGCGGGCCCACCTCAGGTTCAGCAGCCCAATTCCTCCGCATGGACTGAATCTGCTGCTGCATAGCCCGTCACGACTCCTTGCCATTGCGCCGCGGCCTCGTTTTGCCGGCCCTCTTGTGCGGAAGATGCAGAAGGGATGCCACCGTCGCGCTGAATCTGTCCTGCCTCAAAAGGATCCATCCTACCCCTAACGAGACTGAGCAGACTCAGTCCACGATTACACATTTTAGAGCCTAAGACATTTAGCTTTCGATAAGCTGACAGAGCCTCTCGCCGTAAGGTGACAACGATGGCACCGAAGCCGGCATGATCGTCGCTATACGATTTGGAACAGTGAAGATAAGTTGTTCTGCTGCCGATATATTTCACGCCCCCGAAGCGCTTGAGCATTCGAGAAGCGTGAGCTCCGACGAGAAAGTTCGCATGAGTTAATGGCATGGACCACGCCCGCTCTCAGCGGCAACGTAGAGCCCGGCGGGGCAGCAGCAGGAGCGCAAGCCATGTCGAATACGAACATTGTCACGATCGGTATCGATCTCGGGAAAAACACATTCCACGTCGTTGGTCTCGATGCCACAGGCGCAATCACGCTACGTAAGAAGCGGTCGAGAAATCAGCTTGACCAGTCGCTGGCCAATGTTCCGCGTTGTCTGATCGGAATGGAGGCGTGTGCAGGCGCACATCATCTGGGGCGCAAGCTCGAGAAATTAGGCCATCAAATACGGCTGTTGCCGGCACAGTACGTCAAACCATACCTCAAAGGTCACAAGAATGACTTTCGGGATGCTGAAGCGATCGCCGAGGCCGCGCAGCGCCCGACAATGCGGTTCGTCCCAGTGAAGTCGGCCGAACAACTTGATCTGCAAGCACTCCACAGAGTTCGCAGTCGATTGGTGACGCAGAGGACGGCGGTCATCAATCAAATCCGGGGCTTTTTACTTGAGCGAGGGCTACCAGTGCGGCAGGGAGCGGCAGCACTCCGATTGGCACTCCCCCAAATCCTCTCGATACCTTCGGAAAGCCTGTCACCTCAGGTGGTTCGGCTCATCCAGGACTTGGCCGAGGACTGGCGCTATCTCGACCGTCGCGTCGCATTAGTCACCAAGGAGATCAACGAGATCGCGGAGCAAAATACGCATTGTTGCCGCCTGATGAGTGCGCCGGGCGTCGGGCCAATCATCTCAAGCGCGATGATCGCCGCGATCGGAACTGGTGATGCGTTCCAGAAGGGCCGCGACTTTGCGGCATGGCTTGGTCTGGTACCGAAACAAATCTCGACCGGTGATCGAACCATTCTCGGTCGCATATCAAGACGCGGCAACCGCTATCTACGAACACTGTTCATTCAGGGAGCCAGAGCCGTACTGCTGCAGCGCAAAACCTGGGCCAGGCACGGCTTCGGAGCCTGGCTGGAGGCAGCATCGAAGCGGCTTCACTCGAATGTACTGGTTGTCGCCTTAGCCGCAAAACTCGCGCGGATGGCCTGGACCATGCTCGCAAAAGGCCGTGACTACGAAGCGAGCTTCCTGGGCCACGCTGCGTAGGACGTCCGACCCGGGAAGGAAGGAAGATCTAGAATCCGATCGGGAATAGCACACTATCCCGCCGAGGTTTGCGAGACGGAAAGGACGAATGGAGAAACGGTTCCACCGACACTTCTGAAGCCTGGTTCGACTCCATGGCCCTCCTTGAGGCCGGCGAGTTATTGAGGACAGAAGCGGGCGGATATCCATAATGGCTCGGGGCGACAGCCTCAAATCGAAGCCGGATAGATTGGCGCAAACCGCTTCATCCCTTTGTCGATTCCTCTTGCAATGCGGGCGTGGTCCATAGATGGTGTCAAGGCCGCCGAAGCACGTTTTTGGTCTGCTCTTGTACTCCTGCCGGAGACCTTCCAACGTGCCATCATGGCGCCCGCCGCCCGTGCACAAGTCTATCTACGCAGTGGCTGAAGACCTCCTGCATGTCCCGTGCTGGGCAGGCAATTAAAGGGCCGATTGACAGGTTATCCGCGGGGAAATCCTCCGGGCCGAGTCCTGCCGATGAAGGTCGTGACGAGCGGCTTCCAGACGCTCCGTTCCGTGAAACGCAATACGGAATGCGCTATAAGGACGTCGAGGTAAGCGGGCGGCCGGAAATCTTCAACGCGAACAACTCCGCTCGTAATGTTCACGCCAAGATCGCCTGCGAGCCGGTTCAGCTTGGAGATAGCGGCTTCAGAGATGTCAGTCGCGATCACCTGATGATCAAAATGGGCCAGATAGAGAGCATTGCGCCCTCGCGATCTCGAAGATTTCGAGGCTAGGACCACCCATAGACGAAACGTTGTGGTCGGCGTAGCCGGAATCCCACCAACAAGGTGAATTCACCGCCTCTTTCATATTGAACCTCAAACCGCCTGATATTGCTCCTCAAGACTAACCATCGTGTCGGAGTAAAACATCCGAGCTATAATGCTTGAATATTTGAACCCCTTTTGAGTAAGCTGACAAACATCATCATCTGCCAAATTGACGAGTCGCAAAGACTCGAGCGCCTTGAGTTCTTCACCAAAATCATCTGCTAGTGCTCGTCCGAATATCGCAGCGTAATTCTTTCTGCTTAAAGCTGACAATGTGAGGCCAAGCAGAGTGTAACGACGCGCAACATCTTTCGACGTCAGTTTAATTCCGTGTGATGCTATCGCCTCAGAATCGAACGGTCGATCCGAGAATGCGTTGATGATGCGCGAAGCCGCGCGCCCGTCTACGGCATAATCTGTGCTATAGTGATATTGGCCGAGGTAGCTTCTGGCACCAGCTCCTAATCCTAGTGGCTCTGCACAGTGATTTTGACCGGTTGGATCTGGGGACGGTCAGATTAGCTCCGGCAGGCTTTTGGAATCGACTAGGATCTCGATGCTGCGGGGGGTTGGCTGCCGTCTAATGAGACCAGCTCGTTTCCAGGGTCAGCACCATCTGGTGAACCGAAGGCGGGCTGACGCGAAAGTATTCCTGCATGTCGGTTTCCGCCGGGGGCCTGCGGCGGAGCCGCGTGTAGAGGTGGATGAAGGCAAGATACTGCACCTGTTTGGGCGTGAAGGTTTTTGCCGAAGGACTCACGCCGGCCATCCGATTCAGTTGTTGGTGCGTGCCTCGAACAAGGAGGCGTGCCATGAATGTACGCTACCGGGTCGACCTCAGCCAAATCGAGCGCTCCGAACTCAAGACGCTGCTGGGCGGCGGCAAGCATGCGTCCCGCAAGCTCAAGCGAGCCCAGATTTTGCTGGCTGCCTATGCCGGGGCCAGCGACGAGGAGATCGCCAGGAGCGTCGGCGCGGGCGGCTCAACCGTGTACCGGACCAAGCGCCGCTTCGTGGAAGGCAATCTGGAGCGGGCGCTGAGCGAAGAGCCGCGCCCGGGCGCGGAGCGCAAACTCACGGGTAAGGAAGAAGCTCTGCTGGTGGCGACCGCCGGTCCGCCGAAGGGCCGTGCCCGCTGGACGCTCAAGCTGCTGGCAAGCGCGATGGTCGAGCTCACCGAGCACAAGAGCCTGTCCCGCGAGACGGTTCGGCGGCGCCTGGCCGAAAATGACCTCAAACCCTGGCGCCGCGACATGTGGTGCATTCCGCTGGTCGACGGCGAATACGTCGCCCGCATGGAAGACGTGCACGATCTTTACGCCGAGGCGCCCGACCCCGAGCACCCGGTGGTGTGCTCACATGGGGATTGAGGTGTCAAGGTGGTCGGTCAGCTCTTTGTTCGATTGCAGGCCAGCTCTTCGTCCCGACCTTGGAGTTTTGGAGATGGCGCGCGCAGATCAAGTCACGGCCGGTCCGTAGGGCCGCCGCGCAGCGGCTTGGCCTTGACTTGATCGAGCACGCCATCAGGCTGATGTGGTCGGGCGTAGGCTGGCCAAGATAACTCCTTTTTTCGATGGCGATCCAAGGTCGAGCCGGTTTTTGGCAATCTGGTTTACTTGCCAGATCAAACTCACATTCGGTCGTCACGCGAGGCAACTGCACCAACATTCCGCTTGCGGCGGGCAGGCTCGAGAGGACGAGACCATTCTTCGATGCGGCTTTTTGAGGCCATACACACCATCGGTTCGTCCGCCCGGATCGGCCGAGGCTGATCGAGCCTCGGCAGATTGGTTTTGAGTTTGCGAGGGAGAGCGCTTCTGTTAGGCAACGGACTTCATCACGGCTCCCTCAATCACGACGCCAGCGGTCACGTACTTCCACAGAGCCACAAGCAGCTTGCGGGCCAGCGCCACGATCGCACGCTTGCGGCCGCGCTCGCTGTGCGCCTTGAACCACTGCGTCAGAGCCGATTGCTCCTGGTGGCGCACCCACAGCCAGGCGAGCTGGACCATGGTTGTGCGCAGCCGCGGATTGCCGGCCTTCGACACGCCCTGCTCGCGTTCGATACCGCCACTCCGCCATGGCGTGGCCGCAAGACCGGCATAGGCAGCAACCTGACGACGGTTGGCGAAGGGGCGGTAGAAGGCCTCCGACCAGAGAACCCCGGCGAAGTTGGCGCCCATTCCCTTCAAGGCGAGCAGCATTTTGACTGGGGCCGGTGCGCCCATCTTCTCGCCGGCTGGCTTTCCCGCCTCGACCAGGAGAGCATCCTGCGCGGCCTCCACTGCCTTGATCTGGTCGAGCAACAGTTCGAGCCGATCGAGTTCGCGACTGATCTGCGCTTTGAGATGCGGCAGCAGTGCGCGCCCGTCCCCCGTGCGCAGGGCCTCAAGGCGCGCCCACCGGTCGCGCCGCAACGGCGCGTAATCAGATATCCCTTGCGCGAACAGAAGGCCTTTGATCCGGTTCACATGCTCGATCTGCTCGGCGATCAACGTCCGCCGCTCGCGGCAAATCCGGCGGTGGTCCTCTTCTTCCGGAGAGGGAGCGACGACCATCGCGCAGACCCGCGGCTCTCCGCGCTTGTAGGCCAAAAGCGCCCGCAGCAGCGTCTCGCCATCCAGCCTGTCCGTCTTGGCCCGCCTGCGCCGGCGCGGAGTCGCGATCGAGGCCGGATCCACCACATGGCTCTCGATGCCCTCCTGCTGGAGACTGCGGTGAAGCCAGAACCCATCCAGCCCCGCCTCCTGGATCGTAATGATCGGATAGCTCTCACCCGTTCGCGCGTGCGCCTTGCGCTTTAGCTCCGTGAACAGCTTCAAGAGTTCCGCAATATCGCCGGCCTTCACGCTGTGTTTGGACATCTTCTCGCTCTTGCCCGGCGACAGGGAGGTAACCAGCCAAGTCGAACGGCTCAGTTCCAACGACACAAAAATTGCCCCAAATTGCGTGCGGATAGCGGCCGGTCCGTCGGAATGATGATCGAGCAACATCGTCGTCTCCAGGTTGAATGGATTCAGCAACCTCAGTCTGGTCTCAGGCCTAGTCGCTATCCACTCCCCATGGAATCTTCGATGAAAGCCCGGTGCAACTCATCGGCGAGGCGCGCCAGCCGATCCCTGCCGAGCCGGGCGGGCTCGAACGTTACGATTACGAGTATCGTCGCAACGGCACCGTCAATCTCTTCGTCCTGCTCGACGTGCATCGCCCTTGGCGCAAGGTCAAAGTCACCGAGCGACGTGCGGCAGAGGACTACGCCCAATGCATGCGCGAACTCGTCGACATCCATTATCCCGACGCCGAGACCATCCGGGTCGCCCAGGACAATCTATCGAACCACTCTGCCGGCGCCCTCTATCAGGCGTTCCCGCCTGTCGAAGCCAGACGGATCCTGCGCCGGCTCGAGTTCCACTATACCCCCAAGCACGCAAGCTGGCTCAACATGGTCGAGATCGAGATTGGCGTCTTGCGCGGACAGTGCCTCGATCGCAGGATCGACGACCCCAAGCGACTGCGCCGCGAAATCGCCGCTTGGGAGCGGCAGAGGAATGCCGCACGCTCCCGCATCAAATGGATGTTCACCACGGACAAGGCCCGCGCCAAAATGGGCCGCGCCTATCCCAACTCTTCCAAAGAGTCATAATCACTGTGCCGAGGTACTAGGCTGCGTGAGGGGGCTTAGTTCGTTTTTTGCCGCGGCCGGCACTCTCACACTAGCCTCTTCCGAATGACAGGACACCTGAAGCAACCTCACCGAGCCGGGGGTGTCGAATGGAACGTCAAGGTCGGTCGCCTACCTGCAACGAGAAGCGTCAGGCCATTGATCTGGCATTGTCGAGCGATCGCTCGACCTCGTCGGCCGGCAAATATGGTCCCCGTGACCCTGGTCCTGAAAGCCCCGCACGTTTCAATGCAGGGCATAGCGCGATCAGCTGGACCGATATCGAAAATGTATTCGCTTCTGGTCGGCCCTAAGCAGATCAAAGGGGCCTAGCAGACACAACACAGGAGAACGACATGAATGTAATCCGCGGCACAGACTCCGACGATCACTTGCATGGGACGCCCGGCAGAGACTTTATCCAGGGCCTGGGCGGCAATGATTGGATCGATGGTGGTGCGAGCACCGATAGTCTGGAAGGCAATCAGGGCAGCACCGCACCTACCAGGATTGGTGGCAGCCGAATCCAACCATTGGTCTATGCTGGTCCCTCAGGACTTGCAGATTTAGGAGAGATTAGGAGAGACGAGAATGGCTAAACGCGCACGCATTCGCTACGTCAACAAGACGGACAGAAAGAACCCTCACGAAAGAATCACACATGTTGGGGGAGCTAACCCCGACGGGACGCCGTGGAAGCGATCCATCGATCAGGCCATCAAAGATATCGAGAGCGACGAATGGGAGTTCTATGTCGAAGAAAACGGCCGCAGGGTTGATGTGGTGTGGGCCACGCACGATGGGCAAAAGTACATCAAGACGGCGGCGGACGACATTCAACCCGACAATCTTCTTCTGCTCGCTAACTGTCCGTGATCTTCAGTAACAGAGGCATCTACAGCGAGCTATGTTTGAATTTGGGTGACGAGCCCGATCAGGCGGCGTGGTTCGGGCATAGAGGTGACCTCGATGCCGTCAGTGAATCTGACACCTGCGATGACCCTCGGCGGGTGATTTGCGCCGCTGAGCCGACGTCAAGTCTTCGATGCGGCACCGATCAATTTGAAGACCAGTCTGGCGGTGTTCGGTGAGAGCGCTCCCTTGCTATGCACCGTTCGGTGGCGCGCACCGTGGCGAACACGCTTTCGATCGGGTTCGAGGTGCGCAAATGACCCCAATACTCGCCGGGAAGTCTAAGAACGACAGCAGCGCGTCACGATCCTTCCGCCGGCACGCTGAGCGAGATCATCGCTGGCCGATGATCGACGACGGCCAGGTCCATGGCGGCCTTGCCCAGGGCATCGGGCAGGCCCTGCTCGAGCATGCGGTCTATGACTCGAACGGCCAGCCGGTGACGGCCTCCTTCATGGATTACACCATGCCGCGCGCCGATGACCTGCCGTCGTTCAAGCTCAGCCACACCACGACGCTGTGCCCGGGCATTCCGCTCGGCATCAAGGGCTGCGGCGAGGTGCCGTGATCAACGCGATCACGGATGCGATCGGCAAGAGCAACCTGGAAATGCCCGCGACCCCGGACCGGGTGTGGCGCACGATCCACTCGGCTTAAAGAGGGAGCAACGAAGATGTACCAGACCACTTATCATCGCGCCTCCTCGGTCGACGAAGCGGCGAGCCTGTTCACCAAGGGCAAAGATTCGAAGCATCTCGCCGGCGGCCACACGCTGCTGCCGGTCATGGCGAGGCTGATTGAGGTATGTGCACGCGTCGAGCCTCAAGTTAATGATCCTCTGCGGATTCCGACGAAAGAAGCGCGAGGCGAACCCGCTTTCTCGACACTTGCACAAATCAGCCTCGCCACAGCCGTCAAGGCTTGATTCGTACGTGGCGTGAGGTTGTAACCTGAGACCGAACGCGCGGCCAATTTCCAAATTGAAGCCGGAGCAGGACGGCTTTTTGAGATGAAAGCGGACCGTCTTGCGTCTATACGGGCCAGGTTCAAACCCGACGTGCCGCACCGCTCTTTCAAAAGGAGGGTGCGGGTAATGAGCGAACAGAGAGAAGGGGGAGGACTGTCGTTCTTTGGCTTTGTTGCGGTCGTCGACTGAGCGAACGGCTTAGCTCCGGGTCAGCTATGAAGATTTACCTCATCTAGGGAGAGTGGTGTGGAGTCCAACTATAACGAATCGTTCAATATGGACGCTTGGATGCATCAATACGCTGCTTTGCAAGAGCAGCAGCGGGCGAGGCAAGAGTCAGATCATATTCCTGCGGATCGTCGGATTATCGCGCCAATCTCATCAGGGTGATGGCACAGCGCGCGGTGGCAGGGATGGCGTGATCATGGGTTTCTTTTTCGCCGAGCACTTGCCGCGCACTCGGTGAGTTCTCCCCCACTGCGAGGACCTCGTGTCCTCGCGACTTTTTGCGCCGCATTCATCTAGCCAGGAGCAAATCGATATGAGCTGGAAAGCCCCAAAAATCGTCGAATTACCGGTCGGTCTCGAAATCAACATGTATGCGTGCGCCGTTCGCAAGGAGGTAACCAGAAAGCTGGGAGCTTGAAGACAGATCCTATCCTTGCGGTCAACGATCGGAGTGAGCACTACCCTCGTAAACAACACCACACCTGAGGCAATCTCAAGGAGGAGACAAGATGTCGATCACGATGACTCATAACGCCAAGTCTGCCGCTGAGGACCGTACTCAGCCGTTGGCGAATTTCAAACTTGCAGCAGGAGTCACTCTGGCGGTGCTAGCGCTGATGGTGTTCTGGCGCATCTTTCAGCAGGTCTATGCTTGGAGTGCCGGCCTGGATTCGACTGAGCCCGCGTTCGATGCCGCCTGGATGACGTTGCTGAAGGTTGAGCTTAGCGTCATCCCTTTGCTCTGGGTGGTGACCTGGGCGTATCTATGGTTCACGCGAGACCGCAATCTTGGCGCGCTCAAATCGCGGGAAGAGCTCCGGCGTTACTTCAATCTGGTCCTGTTCATCTTCGTCTATGCCTTTTGCGTCTGGTTCGCTACCAGCTTCTTTGCCGAGCAGGACGCCTCATGGCATCAGGTTGTGGTCCGGGATACAAGCTTCACGCCGAGTCACATCGTGCTGTTCTACGGCACCATGCCACTCTACGTGCTGTTTGGCGTGGGATCATTTCTGTACGCGATGACGAGGCTGCCGAAGTTCGCAACGCAGATCTCAATTCCATTCGTGCTCGCGGTTGTAGGTCCGTTTCTAATATTGCCGAACTTGGGCTACAACGAGTGGGGCCATGCCTTCTTCCTGATGGAAGAGGTGTTCTCCTATCCCTTGCACTGGGGTTTTGTCGTGATGGGCTGGAGTGTGCTGGCGTTGGGTGGGCTCCTGATCCAGATCGCGATGCACATGCTTGAAGTGATCGGGCGGCTTTCCCGAGAGGACGAAGTTTCGGTCGCCACCCAGCGCTGAAACCACTTATGAACCATTAATCGCTGACAGCCCGGCATGTGCAAAGCATGCCGTCTTGTAATCATGTCGGGCGTCGGTTTCCAGGAAGGTCGATCTCAACTCGGTAAAAGAATTAGGAGGAAGCCATGCAAGGAGGAACGTCTGTGAGACTGTATGGGCTCGAATGGCCTAAAGAGTCAGCAAGAATCTCAAGAGTGTTTGACCTTCTCGTCGCCGCCATCCTTTTTCTGGCCGTCTCCGGCGCATTCCACCTTCATTACATGCTGACCGCAGGGGACTGGGATATGTGGATCGATTGGAAAGACAGACAGTGGTGGGTCACCCTGACTCCGATTGTGGCCATAACATTCCCTGCAGCTTTGCAGTATGTGTTTTGGACGAAATTTAGACTTCCAGTCGCCGCTACATTTGCGGTCGTTTGTCTCCTGTTCGGTCAGTGGATAAATCGATATTTCGGTTTCCACCTGTGGTCGTACTTTCCGATGAGCGAGGTCATTCCAGCGCTGCTGATACCTGGCGCACTAGTCCTCGATGTCGCTCTTTTGCTGACCGGGAATTTCTTGTTCACGGCGATGTCCGGCGCCTTTGCATTCGCACTGCTTTTCTACCCGGCTAACTGGTTTTGGCTGGCGCCATATCGGCTACCCGTAGAAGTGATGGGGCAGCTTGTTTCCGTGGGCGATTACATCAGCTATGCCTTCACCCGCACCGCCCTGCCTGAGTATATCCGGCTGATAGAGCGGGGCACGCTTCGAACTTTTGGTGGCCACTCAGCCATTATCGCGTCCTTTTTCTCGGCGTTCGTATCCATACTGATGTATTTGGCGTGGTGGCATATCGGAATGCTCCTCGCTCGTGTGGTAACGACGCCAAACACCCTGAAAAATTTCATGGGGCTCACCGATAAGGATGAGCCAGCTGAGACAGCCCAAAAAGCCATAGACGGCACCAGCCTGCAAGGGCGCTTCGTCGCAGCCGAATGATCCTGCTGGGACTGTGGAGGACTCCAAATGAGAACATTCTGTTTCCGCAAAAGCTCATGCGTGCGTGTAATCTTATCGGCAGCGGCGGCGATCATGCAGATCGGAATACTGACCTTCGTCCCAGATGCTGCTCTGGCGCATGGTGAGCGCAATCAGGAGCCGTTTCTGCGGATGCGGACGGCTCATTTTTACGATGTGAAGTGGAGCACGAACGAAATTCCCGTGAACGGTGAAATCGTTGTCACCGGCAAGTTCCGACTCTTCCCGATCTGGCCAGTCAACCTACCCCTTCCCGAAGCGGCCTTTCTGGGAAACGGGACGCCGGGCCCGGTGCTAGCCCGAACCGAGAGCTACATTAATGGCGTCCCAGCAATTCAGTCCACCAAACTGGAGTTGAACCGGGACTATGAATTCAAAACAGTGCTCAAAGGACGAGTGCCAGGCCACCATCACGTCCATCCGATGATCAACGTGATGGGAGCCGGGCCGCTGCTCGGACCGGGAAACTGGCTGACGGTGACGGGGAACGAAAGCGACTTCAAGCTTCCAATCAAAACTCTCAGTGGCGAGACTATCGACAATCTCGAAACCTGGGGCCTTGGCAGGGTGTTCTTCTGGCATGGCTTGTGGGTTGCGATCGCCATCGTGTGGCTTGTCTGGTGGTTGCGCCGGCCGCTCCTGCTGCCGCGTTTTCGCGCGTTGACGGAAAAAGGCGGCGATCGATCTCAGCTCGTTACCAGCACCGATCGCCTATTTGGGGCCGGTTTGCTCGTGGCGACGATTCTCATCGTATTCTTCGGCTTTCAGGCGACCGACACCGCTTATCCAAGGACCGTGCCGCTGCAGGGGTCCCGCGCAACCGTCGAGCCCCTACCGGAAGTGCCTGAGCAGGTCAAAGTTGTGGTCAACAAGTCAAACTATGACGTCCCTGGCCGCTCGCTTCGTATGAACGTGACACTGACGAACAATGGGAGCACGTCAGCGCAGCTTGGCGAGTTCTTAACTTCCAATCAGCGCTTCATCAACCATGAGGTTAGCCAGGCAATGGCGACGGTGGATCCGAATTACCCCAAGGAATTGCTTCCTCCGAATGGGCTTAAGGTGAGCGACAGCCGAGCGTTCAAGCCGGGTGAAACGAAGACAGTCGATATCGAAGCGGCCGACGCGGCATGGGAGACGGAGCGCTTGAGTAGCCTGATCAACGATCCGGACAACACGTTGGGAGGACTGTTGTTCTTCTATGACGAGCACGGCAAACGGACAATCTCAAACGTCAGCGGCCCCATGGTCCCTGTATTCACCGATCCCGACAACCGCACGGCTGAGAATCCGAAAGGAGGTGCGGGTTGAACATCGTAAAAGCCGCAGTGCTTGGAATTCCATCTTTGCTCCTCATCCTAGACTGCGGTGGGGCGCGGCCAGCGATTGCACACGGGGGAGTATCGATGGAGAAAGACGTGTGCAAGCTTCGCGCTGGGCCCTATATGATGCATTTTACCGGATACCAGCCGGCCAAGCAGGGGAATCAGGAATTTTGCGAGGACATTCCGGAGATCGGCCGCACGGTCATCGTCTTGGATGCCGTCGGCGATGTGCTACGTGATCTGCCCATCGAGGTGCGGTTGTTGCGAGACGCCGGCAACGACGTAGACAGCGAGGCCGTCCTTCGAATCCCGCCAAAACAATATCCGACAGGCTCACTATCGTTTCAGTACACGTTCCCCGAATCCGGGCGCTTTGTGGGCCTCGTGACAGTCGGCGACGGACCGAAGTACGTATCGAGATTTCCGTTTTCGGTTGGTTACGGCAACGGGATTTGGGTCCGATATAGGGACAGTTTCGCAATCGTTCTAGGAACGCTGGCAGCCGGGGCCACCCTGTTTTGGTACTCCACGTTGCGCAAGGAAAGCTAGGCTAGCACTTTGTCGGCCGCTGTCCGGCAATAAGGGTCACACTCATGTCTCACGAAAAACACGGAAACAAGAGCGATTACATCCGAGTAGCGACGGGGCCGTCACTCGATCATGCTGGCACGCCAAACTTGACCGCCGGCACCGGCAGGGCGCGAACTAGGCTGATTCAAGGGACGGTAAAAGAACTCTCGTCCGCAAGCAGGCGTCCGGTATCAGCGCTTGGCATCACGTTGCTGTGCGTTGGCCTCGTGTGCCTGCCAACGGCTGCCTCTGCACATGCCGCTCTCGTGAAGTCCGATCCCGCGAGCCGGGCAGTGTTAGCTCATTCGCCGCAGCAGATCGAACTGTGCTTCAACGAACGCATAGAGCTCAAGTTTTCGAAAGTGGAGCTCAAGAACGCCAACGGTCAGTCGCTAACGCTCGGCGATTTGAAAGCAGGCAATGATCCGAAGTGCATGGTAACGGCAGTATCTGACATGAGGCCGGGCAGCTATTCAGTTCATTACCGCGTGCTCTCGCAAGACGGGCATGTGGTGGACTACGGCTATCAGTTCACCGTCGAGGAACGTTAGGCATGCGGAATGACGGTATTGTTTCCAGCTCTGTGCAAGGCCATCGCTGACATTGCGCTTGCATGGGTCATAGGCGGAGTACTCTTTCTGTTGCTGGCAGCGCCGTCTTCCGATCCGTTCCTTGCCGCTTGGCAAAGACGAGTGCAGGTGAGCTTTCTCTGGGCGGCCGGCATTCACCTCTTCGCTACCGCTGGGTTATTTATCGCTCAAGTCGCGATTGCGACCGATATGGGACTACCGGAGATAGTAGCGGTTGGCCAGACGCTGGAAAGCTTCGGATTTGACACACATTACGGTCGGATCACGCTTGCAAGGTTAGCGCTCTCTCTTCTTTTGCTGCTGCCGACAGCGATCCTAATTCGCGGCTGGTCGAGGGAGCAGCAACGTTTAGCTTCAATCGTGACAGCCGGGACAGCAGCACTGATCGCGCTGATTGGTCCACTTGCTGGACACGCCGCCGGGGAAGACAACAGCCGTTGGCTCGTTCCGACCTATCAACTTCACGTGCTCGCGGTTTCTGCTTGGCTTGGGGCCTTACCGGCTTGGATCTGGCTGGTGGCTTCGGTCGCTGTCACCCCCACGGAGACTCGGCGCGTCTATGTCGCAGCGACGCTGCGACGTTTCTCCCAACTAGCAATCGGTTTCGTGGTCGTCGTCGTCGCATCAGGTTTGGTGCTCGCGTTTAGCTCCGCTAGTTCGGCTGGCGAGTGGCTTGGCACGACCTACGGTCAACTAATTATAACGAAGCTTGCTCTACTTGCATGCATCCTGTTGGTGGCCAATCGGATTCGCACGCGCTTCCTACCCGTCATGGAAACCGTAGGGGCAAAACCCGCGGCTTTTCTTGCAGGAGCTGGATGGGCAGCAACTGAATTCTTTTGCGGTGTTCTGATCGTCGGCTGCGCAGCCGCGCTCTCTTCAGTCATACCAGCACGACATGATCAGCCCATCTGGTGGCTGCCGTTTCGCTTTTCAATCGAAGCCACGTGGCCGGCGTGGCCGACGCCCGTTATCGCGGCGGGCGCCTTCTCACTAGCACTATTGTCACTCTTCTGGGGCCTACTCGTTTGTTTGAGAAAGCCGCAAAAGGTAAAAGCAGTTGCAGCAGGCGCCGCCGCCGTTATTTCGGTCGCAGGCGGTCTGTGGCAGATATCCGTGCAAGCCTATCCCGATACTTACCGCCGCCCGTCGGTTGCCTATTCGACGATATCAATAACCAATGGAAAGCGTCTATTTGCCCAGAATTGTGGGGCTTGCCACGGCAGCGGAGGGCTTGGCGATGGTCCGGCGGCATCGACCCTTCCCAAGCCGCCCGCGAATTTGAGCGAACCGCATACTGCGCTGCACACGGCCGGCGACATGTTTTGGTGGCTTAGCCATGGAATTCCAAAAAGCGGCATGCCCGGATTTGCTGATGTATTGGACGAACAGGCCCGCTGGGATGTGATCAACTTCCTGCGGACGTTTTCAGAGGGATTTCAGGCGCGCCTCCTGTCGCCTGAAATCGTACCCGATCATCCGTGGCTGGGGGCTCCAAACTTTTTCTTAGAGGACGAGAATGGGGCGGAGAGGGAGCTGAAGGACTTCCGTGAGCAAAGCAATGTGTTGCTCGTGTTTCCCGAAAAGTCCGACGCAATGCGCATTAAACAGCTACGCCTTGAGCAGAAAAGATTCCGGAAAGAACGATTGTGGGCGATTATCGTGTCGCCGGACGCAAAGCTGGCGGCGGGCGTCCCGAATGTCCGGCATGGAGCACAAGAGGTTAGAGAAAGTTACGATCTGCTCTCCCGGAGCACTACAAATCGTGGAGATCCCAAGCGTTTGGAAATGGGAAGACATTCCATGGAATTCCTAATCGACAGGTTCGGATACATCCGTGCGCGCTGGTTGCAAGAGGAGGACGAATGTGGTTGGCAAAATTCCGACGAGCTGATCTCGCAGGTCCGAGTTCT
The DNA here is from genome assembly GCF_054185185.1 of Bradyrhizobium sp. UFLA05-153. Taxonomy (NCBI): domain Bacteria; kingdom Pseudomonadati; phylum Pseudomonadota; class Alphaproteobacteria; order Hyphomicrobiales; family Nitrobacteraceae; genus Bradyrhizobium; species Bradyrhizobium sp. UFLA05-153. Next base: position 98,054 of record NZ_JBBIAM010000014.1, on the reverse strand, counting down.
CAATAGAGAGTCCAAAATTCTCCCGCCACCCGCTCAACATGTGCACTGAATTAGTGGAAATCTTTCAGGGCTCGCAAACAAAGGAGGAAAGCATGCAAATATCATCCCGTCCCAACCGGTTTGGCGATCGATTCGAACAGTTCATTTGGTGCATGATTCTTGTGGCTGGCGCTCTGGTCGCGGCTCCAGCCCACGCACAACACCATGAGCCGGGCATGCACCATATGCACGGGTCTGACGGCGCGCCTGTTGCGAGATCGGGAAATACCGGCGAGCTGCCCGCATTGAAGATCCTCCTGCCGCAATCGGGTAATACCATCGGCGAGCGTGTTGCTTTCGTTTTCCAAGCCGACGATAACATCGCAGAAATGACCATGAGCTCTGCCAATCCGAGCGTTCATCTGCATGTTGCGATGGACGAAACCGAGCTCATGCCAATGGCAGACCAACTGATCCAGCTTGGTGATGGCCGCTATCTCTATGTTTTCGATCTCCCTGCCAAGCCTGGTCGGCACACAATAAGACTCTATTGGGCGGATCCGCAGCATCACACAATCTCCGAGACGGTACAGACCCTCAACGTGGTTGTGAAGGAATCAAAATGAGCAAGCCGTCAATCATTGGGGGCTTAGGTGTGAGCCATTATCAGGAAAGTCTTGCGCGTGCGCTAGCTGATCCGGAAGGATTTTGGGCGGAAGCTGCGAAAGAGGTTGATTGGATCGAGTGGCCGAGAAAGATCTTCGATCCATCAATGGGCATCTACGGCCGTTGGTGCGCCGGAGGAGCGGTCAACACTTGCTACAACACGCTCGATCGCCATGTCGCACATGGCAGCTGGGCGGCGGCCGTTCCGGCGAAATGCGGATCACGCGGTTCTTCGCCGCGCAGTTCCTCGGCGGCTTCATTGGGCGCCTCCTGCAATGCGACGCGTGACGAGCGCTGATCTGACGTGAGTTGCGGCGCTCGCCTGCTAGGCCTTATCTTGACCTCAATGGTCCTCATTTGGCTTATCCGTTTGGCGATGAGCAAACAGGAAGAGATACGGGCTCGCCGTGTTGCTCGTTTCTTCCAAGATCGCTGGTTTGCCATTTGGCATAGCGAAGATGAACCAATTGCAGGGCGCCGTGAGCGCCCCGCAATCCAACAGTCCGAAAAACCCAGACTAACCTTTTCAGCTCGGACGTGGCTCACGGTTTGGACCATCGGCATCGTAGCGACGGGCCGTGGCGCCAATACCGAGAACTCAATTGACCTCAAGGTCATGGGCATATGCAGCGAGCTGTTTCCGAAAGCAGACGCACAACGAGACTCCGTGACGCCAGATGCTCCGGAAGAAAACGTGGCAGCAACGCGCCTGCAAAAGCCAGACACCGTCTCAGAGTTGATCCTCCGCAGCGAAGGCGCGCGCCACCGCAAGTGCGTGGGCGGGCGTGTCTCCTGACATATCATGGATGGGTAGTTCCGCATCGGTGCTGAAGTGAACTTGGTAGGTCGGCATGGGAGTTCTCTCCTCTTGTTGTTTCTGAGTTAAAGACGAGTCCGGAGCCGCTAACACGGCGGCTCCGGCACCCGGCTATTCGGCGGCTACGGCCATCGGCTCCGGCGTTTCAGGCTTGGGCATGCGGAGGACCGACGGCAACCAGCCCTTGCCTTTGAGCCGTTGCGCGGCGGCTTCAGCCATCGCCTGTTTCTTAAGGCCTGCGATGTTGTCGGCGGCTTCAGGAGACGCGCCCTCGCGCACGGCCTCAGGGATGCGATCTTTCGAAACGCGCCCCAGATAGTTCGCCGCCGTAGGCGTCCAATGCTGCACCATGTCGAGCCCAACCGCCTCGGCAAGCTGGGTCGCGGCGGCTTCGTTGAACACCGCTTTTGGCTTCTTGACCGTATCCACCGTCAACGAAACACAATGCGCCAAAAGTTCGAGGCGATCTCCATGGTCGAGCGCGGATACATAGGCCCAAAGCTCGAAGGATCATCGGGTAACACTTTGAGCCATGCCTCGTGCCGCTGGACGATCATTCGTCCAGCCGCGCTCGCGTTAATGTCCTTGACGTGCGCGGGCAGATACGCGGCTTAGCAGGTTGCTTGCTGCCTCGCGGAGCGCGGCAAAGTTGAAGTGGAACGCATCCTCATGAACCAACTGACCGGCGAGGCTATCGAGTGGATTGCCGTCGCCATTTTCCGAAGGCGTAGTGGGGAGGTCCTCGCCATCTTTCACGGGCGGATCGACGATCAATGTACCGCCCGCACCATCGGAGCGAACCGTGAAGTTGCCGACGTTCTGGGCCGACGCCAGATGGATGGTCGCAACAGGAGCGCCATGACTGGACAAGATCAGATCGCCGGCCGTGTGAGCAGCATTCAGGACGGCTGTCGCCGTCATCGTCGTATCGAAGGGAACATTGTGCACGTCGACAAGATCGCTGATGCCATTGTAGCTCGGAAGCTTGTCGCCATCATGGGCATTCACGACGCTGTCAACGATGACGGTATTGCTCGACCCTGCGACCCGATAGACGCTGCCGGCCCGCACATGGATCGTGTTGTGGTCGCCCTGGATGTAGGTATTTAGGGCATCGGCATTTGAGGTAGATCCTACTTCCGGAGCCGAAGATCGCATCGTTTGAGCCGCTGACATTGAGGTGATCTGAGGCCGGCAAACTGGACCATTTTTGGCTAGAGTTTGCGCCTGCCGAATCCCCTCGGCTGGGAAGACCGGACGACGATGAAGGCCTCAAGATTTTCGGACGCCCAGAAGGCGTTCATCGGAGATCTGCCGCAAGGCCGGGATCAGCCAGGCGACCTACTTCAACTGGAAGAAGAAGTATGACGGACTGCTGCCGACCGAGATGCGGCGCTTGAAACAGCTCGAGGATGAGAACGCCAAGCTAAAGAAGCTGGTGGCGGATCTGTCGCTCGACAGGGAGATGCTGCAGGACGTGATCCGCCGAAAGCTATGAGGCCTGGCCGGAAGCGCAAGCTGGTCGACGAGGTTTGCTGTGAGTGGCAGGTCTCGATCCGTAAGGCTTGTGAAGCCCTCGAGCTCGACCGATCGACCTATCATTACAAGTCGCGTCGCTCCGCCCTCGAAGATCGGATCAAGCAGATCTGTCATGTTCGCGTTCGCTACGGATATCTGGGTCTCACCCCGCGGCGCAGTGATGGCGCTAGAACGCCGACCGTACTGCATCAGGATTACATATTTCCACTGTCCGAGTGACTGTCGGTAGCGCACCGGCGATGTGGCACTCATTGTAACCATTTGCTATTTCGCCAGTTGCGCGGACACTGATCCAGTTGTATCCGCGACCCTTCATGCTCGTACACGCTCAGGACTTCGCGATTGAGCGAACGTAATCGCTAGTGACTTCCAGTGAGGATCTGGACGCACCCGATCACGACCTCGATCAGGATGAGCACGACAATGGCGACCTCCAGGCGAAAAGAGCGTTGCGTGTCGATAATATCCGTTAGCGCATTCCCAGTCTCGGAGATTGCCTTGAGCTTGCGCTCGAGCGTGTCGAGACGCTCCAGCAGTTCATATTCGTCCTCCAGACGCGAATAGAGACGGTCGAGCCCGGGCCTCTCCCCGAGCACGTCAGGCTTCTCCGCGACGGCGACACGGCCAGCGACGCGCTGCTGCACCAACAGCACGTTACCAATCAGTTGCAGGATTCCCTTGCGTCGGCGCGGCGTGCGGCCGCGCTGGGCGAGCTCTCGCGCAAACGGCTCGATGACGTCGAACACGGCGCCGACACGGCGCTCGTCGCGGGCAAGCGCGGTGCTCTTGGCGATCGCGTCCGCGATCAGGAGCAGCCGGTCGTCGGAGAATTTGGCGATGCAGATTGGCCCGCCAGGCTGGATAGTCTCAGAGGCGTCATCGTTGCAGAGCTGCGCCTGTGCGGTCTCTTCCTCGTAGGGACTGAATTCGCCGATCACGCGCGGCTTCAGGGTGTCGACCAGAACCCTCTCTTCGGAGGGCGAGAGGCCGATCAGCACCACGATGCCGTAGCGGAAGATCACGGCGAGCCCGGCGTGGACCCGGAACGCGGCCGGCGTCGACGACACCATCGTTCCGATCTCCAGGCCCGCCGCATTGATGCGGTCGCCGAGCATCAGAGCACGAATCCCCAAACTTGGCGCGGCGTCCTGCCGCGGTGATGATGCGAACGTGGCCACAGAAAGTTGATCGCCGTTCACACGAAAATCCTCCTTGGACAGATCCAGATCACCCATTTGCTTGTTTGCTTGTCGAGACGCGACGGCCGCACGCCGCAAGGGTCGCCATCCTTGCAGGGATGTCATCAGTCGCACTGTCCCGACAATCTTCGCGATAAAAGTCAATTACGCTCGTCGGAGCGCGCACGCGAGGACACCGTCACTTCCATCGCGATGAGGTCGGCTTTCTGTCATCTTGGGCAAGTTGCACCTACTGTTCGTTCGGGAGCGCCGTTTAATGCTGCGATCATGTTCCGCTCGTGATCAAGCGGCTCGGCGTCGCATTGTCGCGATTGAAGCGAATATCGAGCAAGTGACTGTCTCATGCTTGAGGCTGGCGCGTACGCTTCGACCCAGCTAAGCATGTCGAGGATGGGCAATTGGCTGGTGAGTCTCCATCCCTTATCCGCTTTTACTTGAGTTTCCGCCGCGCGATCATTGCGGAGCAATCAAGCCCCTGCACGGAGCCGAGGAAGCCATGTCGCGGTTCGGTGGTTGGTTCCGTGCATATGTCAACGCCTTGTGGGCAAAGCCTCCGCGCTGCCACTTCGGCGTCTTCCAACTTCGAGTGCTGCGACGCAAAGGTCCATTTACCCGGCCGGGCATGCGCGCGCGTACTTGTAAACGTAGAACATGCGCTATCTCCAGGCTAGCATCTACGCTTCGCTCTCGCCGCTAACAACCTGCCGGAATTGGTAGGCCGGCTAACCTCTTGGTTGCTTGATCATGTAGGAAGAAGTGCCGGACGAGATTGCGCTGTTCGTCAGCTTAACGGACCGCGCGGGGAGTTGAGTTTCAATTGAATGCAACTCCATGCCGAGGTGCCTCCGCTCCAAAACAGCACGATCTACCTCAATCGTACAGCGCTTGACATGCTCCACGAATTTGAATCTTAGCGCACGCATTGGGCTGTGAAGGAAGTGGACCTTTACCGCGTTATGCTCCGCAAGGTCAGATCCTGTCGTCAGCGCGCCATGGTTTTCCAAATTGCCGAACATGAGAGTATTGAGCCAACCCTCGCATCAGCGATGATGCCGTTCGTCGCAGATCTCGAGGGGCACGTTCATGCAGAAGCCGGTGTCGGTGGAAGACCATCGCCGAGCCATAGAGGACAGCCTCACACGCCAAAAACGGCTCGCAACAATCCATTTGGATGTGCTCGTCGGAAACTGATCGCCTTTCTGTAAGCACCCGCCGGCTGCCTGGGCGCTGCAGCGCCAATCGGACTTAGGCACGGCCATACTACCAGAGTTGATAGTTTTCTTGCTCTTCAACTATCAGCTAAGTTGAGCTGTTTCGGAAGGCACATGTCGTGCGCGCAAAGCGCGGCCGGGAGGGGGAGAAGAATCGATGCGGTTTGATTTCACCGCGCTGCGTCACACTCTCTCAATGATTGCCCCATTCGCTCAACTTGTGTCGCCCTGCGATCCTGTCGCTCGTCTTCCGTTGGCAATTGCCCCGCGTCTTCAAAAGGACTATCGGATCGAAAATTCAATTGAGAATGCAAAATGACTGATGACGGGGCGATTGATGCTGGACCGGTAAACTCTATTGGTGGACCTCATATCCTGCTTGACCTTTGGGAAGCGAACCACCTTTACGATCCGTCCATCGCGGAAGACGCAATTCGAAAAGCTGTTCGCGCAGCGAAAGCGACGCTGATCCACCTTCATGTGCATAGGTTCTTCCCAAGTCACGGCGTTTCGGCAGTAGCGTTGCTGGCCGAATCGCACATGACCTTACATACTTGGCCTGAGAGCGGCTACGTGGCTGCTGATGTTTTTGTCTGTGGCAGCGGTGATGCAAAAAGTGCAGTCGCGGTTTTGATCGAGGCTTTCCAGCCTAGGCGATCTGACGTCCGCAGTGTGAGAAGAGGTAATGGTCAGGCAAGTGGAGCTTACGACCAAAGCCCATAAGGGGTGCGCCGCGCCCAGACGTGGTCGCGGGAGGGGATGCGATCCGTGGTCATGGCCCATCGACAGTAGGGGCACAACGCACCAAGGGAGCCGATCAGTTCGGCCCGCCGGACCTCTCGCATCGGGCTACTGCCGCTCACCCTCATAGTCTTGACAGACAGACATAGTTTCGCGCCAATCTCGTCAAGTCACCGCATCGGGATTTGTCGTCCGCACTGCAAAACTCCATTGATCTTCAAGCGTAAGGTCTCGAATGATGAGTGAGAATTCTTCCTCGCATACGCGCAAACCCGTGGTGTCAAGGCGAGACAATCAACATCCGACTTACCTTGCGTTCTCGGAAGACAGCGATCTCTTCGATAGATACAGCTATTGTCTGCGCCGCATCATTCATCTCAGCCATACGCCTTTTCAAGCTGTATGCGTTGCGGAAACCGCGAATTATGGCGTCACTCTTTTCTTGGATGGCATGATCCAAAGCGCTGCTTTGGATCAGGAACTGTATCACGAACTCTTGGTCCAACCCGCGATGCTCGCTCATCCAGCACCTAGGAATGTACTGGTTATCGGCGGGGGAGAAGGAGCGACCATTTGGCAGGCGCTACGCCATAAGTCGGTCGAGACAGCAACGATGGTTGATCTCGACAGCGAACTGATTAATATGTGCCGGAAATATCTGAAAGACTGGCATCGAGGAGCTTTCGACGATCCCCGATGCAGGATCGTTTTCTTGGATGGTAGAGAGTTCATCGTAAACGACCAAGACCTTTATGATGTCATTGTCATCGATTTGAGCGATCTCGTTTCCGACAGCCCGGCGCTGGCTCTCTACACGCGGGAATTTTATCTGCGTATCAAAAGGCGGCTGAGGCCTGGCGGCGTTGTTGCCGTTCAGGCGCTGAGGTTTTCTTTTGCTGACGGCGGCGCTCATGCAATGCTGGCGCGAACGCTCAAGAGCGTCTTTGAGCAAGTTCATACTTACAGCGCGTTGATTCCCTCATTCTTGCGAGGTTGGGGATTTCTCGTCGCATCTGACTGGTTCGACCCGAACCAACTATCCGCGTCGGCTATGAATTCGACAATCTCAAAACGCTTGGAGGCATCTCTCTCTCACTTAACCGGTGAATTCTTTAGGTCGTGTTGTACCCATTGCTCACAAGCGCAAAGGCTACTTGCGTTGGACGGGCCTATCTTTGAAGATAATAAAATGGGCGATCTCGATAAGATACTCGCACAACTAGTACCTCTGCACGGTGAATTTGACCGGTTGAGCGTTGGATCAGAATAGGTCCGGCAGTTGGTTGGGATCAACGAGCAGTTCGATGCTGCGGGGTGTCCTAGGCTGCCTTCGAATGAATCCTGCTCGTTCGAGCGTCAGCACCATCTGATGAACCGATGGCGGGCTGACGCGGAAGTATTCCTGCATGTCGGTCTCGGCCGGGGGACGGCGGTGTAGCCGCGTGTACAGGTGGATATAGGCCTGATATTGGCCCTGCTTGGCGGTGAAGGTTTTTCCCGAGCGACTCGCGCCGGCCATCCGATTCAGCTGGTGATCCATGCCTCAACAGGAGGAGGCACGGATGAACGTACGCTATCGGGTCGAATTGAGCCAAAGCGAGCGCGCAGAACTCATGCATCTCATGAGCGGCGGCAGGCAGGCGCGCAAGCTCAAGGTAGAACGGCGATCTGCCGCCCAGGGGAGGGCGTTGCCATCAGCAATCCGACCGTCTCACAAAGGCCTCGGTCGAGCTTCGAGTTCTGGCCCGCGTGGCGGGTGTTGATGATCCCGCCTTTGCATTCCGCTGAGATGATGGTGCTGCCCTTGGTTGCTACAACGTCGCCCTGGCCGGATTTAGGATTGACGATGATCTTCTCGCCCCGTCCGCGAAGACACCACCATAGCTCGTCGTGCCGGTTCGGGTGATTTGCTCGAAGCCCTGACGTTTCAGCCAGCCCACGAAATCAAACTGGCGCCCATGCATCCCGTCCGGGTGAATGGCGACCTCCATGGTCGTCTCTGTCCGCAACAGGTGCATGCGATAGGCGACCATCACCGCACCTTCATAGAACTGATGCTCGGCCTCGCCGGTTTGCCTGCCGCGCCGGCTGAGTGATGACAGGATCTCTGAAATAAGATCGTCAAAGTCCATGTTAAGCGCCCCCTCTCAATCACCCCGCCGTCGTGCATGTTTCCGGCCGGGAAGCATATCGATATCCGCCTTCTTGCGCGCCTTGCCGCCGAGCTTCGCCCACATTTTCTCCCGCTTCTTCACCGAAACAGTCTTTTCGTCATACTTCCCTCCTCGTAAAGCGCAATGGTCGCGATCAATAGACAATGACAGATCGAATAGATTTGCCCCCATGCATGAGATCGAAGGCTGTGTTTATCTTGTCGAGAGGCATCGTATGGGTGATCAGATCGTCGATCTTGATCTTGCCTTCCATGTACCAGTCCACGATCCGCGGCACGTCCGTGCGACCGCGCGCTCCGCCGAAGGCGGTGCCCTTCCACACACGACCGGTGACGAGCTGGAACGGCCTGGTCGATATTTCCCTGCCGGCCTCCGCGACACCGATGATGATCGATTCACCCCAACCACGATGACAACACTCGAGCGCTTGTCGCATGACGTTCACGTTGCCGGTGGCATCGAAGGAATAGTCGGCGCCCCCGTCCGTCAAGTCCAGGATCGCCTGCACGACCTTGTCATTACCGACTTCGGACGGACTGATGAAATCCGTCATACCGAACTTCTTGGCCATTTCGACCTTCGCTGGGTTTATATCGACGCCAACGATCCTGTCGGCACCCACCATTCGCGCGCCTTGAATGACGTTTAAACCGATGCCGCCGAGGCCAAAGACCACTACGTTCGATCCCGGACGCACTTTCGCTGTGTAGATCACGGCACCGATTCCGGTCGTAACGCCGCATCCGATGTAGCAGATCTTGTCGAAGGGAGCGTCTTCGCGGACCTTCGCCAGAGCGATTTCCGGCAACACCGTGAAATTTGAGAAGGTCGAGCAGCCCATGTAGTGGAAGACTTCACGTCCGTCGCAGGAGAAGCGGGTCGTCTTGTCAGGCATTAGACCTTGGCCCTGGGTAGCGCGTATCGAAGTGCACAGGTTGGAGCGCTGCGACAGGCAGGTCTTGCACTGCCGGCATTCCGGCATGTAGAGCGGAATGACGTGATCGCCTGGCCTCAGCGAGGCTACACCTTCGCCAATCTCGCGCACGATTCCCGCGCCCTCGTGGCCGAGGATCGCCGGAAAGTTACCTTCCGGGTCCAGACCCGACAGCGTGTAGGCGTCGGTATGACAAACGCCCGTCGCCTTGATCTCGACAAGCACCTCTCCCTGTCGCGGACCGCCGATTTCGATCGATTCTATCGACAGCGGCTTCTTGGCTTCCCAGGCGACGGCTGCTCTGGATTTCATACATGCTCCTTCGAGTGACAAATTTTGCAGGGCGACGATCAGCATTCGTCACCCCGTAATTCTCTTTGCGTCAGTGATCGCGATCTATGGTGCCGCTCGCGTTCGCGTCGGCCTTGTAAGACGATGCGGATCAGTCGTTTGGGCGATCAAATCCGGGGAAAGATCCGACTGGTCGTCGAGCACCTCCCGGATTGTTTTGCTCGAGATGAGCATCTTCTTCGCCAGCTCGGCCGGACGCTCGTAGCCGATCGCTGGGGTGAGCGCCGTCGCAATCGCGGTGCTGGCCTCCAGGTGTCTCTGACATACTTGGACATTCGGCGTGATGCGGAGGCCACATGGCCCGAGACATGTGAATAGCTTCTATAGGGAAATGCTTTGCGTTCGAGAATCGGACCAGATCCGTCGTACGAAGTGAGAAGCCCTTCCGCATGGGGTTCCACATACGGTCCCCATTTGAGAATGACCGACTCAGTACCACTGAGCACCTGAGAATGACCGTCCCTGCCGCCGTCGATCACGAACTGATCAACATCGCGCGAATTCAGTCCGTGTTCCGCCAAGGTGGAGATAACAGCATCAAGATTTTCGATAGCTTGATACCGCAGATTGTTATTCCGCTTCTCTTGCTCCACGCAAAAGACAAGCCATCCGTTCTCGATAAGAGCAATCGCTCCGTCATGGCTCAATTTGAGGCCGCAAATGCGCATAGCGCCTCCATGTCTAACGTCCAAAAATCTAGCTTCCGCCGTATCTCGATGCAGAAACTGGGCCAAGCGAACCAGCGGAATCGCGCGATGTATTCGCTCCCGAATGTCGTTTCAGCTAGCAGGTTTGTCTGATTGCAGACTCAGGCATGTTCGGTCTCATGTAACCACACGCGTGATGTGCAGTGACTGCCCGCACCGTCAGCGGGCTATTGGAGACGCGGCGTTTTGGACATAGGTCGGCGAGCGATACCAGAGTTGGCCTAAAAGTTGCTCTGCGCTAGGAAGTGGGACCTGGAGGGGGCGCGTTTGCTCTGTTCCTTGTCACCACCATCGTCAGGATTACCGGACTCTGGCCGGCCATCCTCGCAGACACCGGTGCGACCGTGCTGGTGACCTTAAATGCGCTGCGTATGCTCAAGGCCACGGGAGCGTAGCATGAAGGCGCCAGCGGCAATCCTTGCGAACTCTGCTCTCGCTCTGTTGCTCTCGGCAACGATGACGGGACAGGCCAACTCCCACGGCAGCATGGCCAGCGAAAGGCGATGGGCAGCCGAACATGTCGCGGGGGTGCCGGGCGACATCCGCCGCGATGTCGAAGCGCACGCGAGAGCCTGCAGCAATCAGGCCGCTGCGGCAATTGTTCCGTGTCGATCGAAGCGCCAGACTACGCTTTCGGGCTCAGCATTTCGGGGACTTCGCCTGCGCCAGGCGGTCTTTGCTCTGTCTCGTCCGAGTCTTCGTGGACGACGGAAGACATCAGCGGCTCGTCCCAAGCTGCAGCTTGGCGAGCATGCGTTGCAGCTCCTTGCGATCGACGCTGGCGCTGTCCTTGAAAAGGGCAACATCATCCTTGAAGACATCACGCTTGAGGGCGTTGACGCGGCGCGTCGTCCGCTTGGGCGATTTCTTCAGTTGAGCGGCACCACCAATTCCGTTGTCTTCGATTCGGCCCTCTTGGTCGTCTTCATTCTCCTTCGTGTTGACGTTTTAGCGCAGACTCCGGGGCCGAAACGTCTTGCCGAGCCCCAGAAGGACGGGGGTGGCGCACGCAGGGGCGCTGCTGCCGAGTGGCATCACCCGGCCTGCACAAGCGCAGCGCGGAACCGCAGCGGCGAGCGCCGTTGGCCCTTGCGAGCGCCGGGAAGCGGAGCACCTGCTCATAAAGAACGTTCCAAAGCTGAAAGTCAGAGAACCTGTCTCAAGCAGGGAGCCGAAAGGGCTACCCAGTCCGCTAGTAGGCGCACGGATTTCAAATCGCGACGGCGGTTCGAGAAGTCGATTGAGCTGGTTGCGAAGGATGCGTTTTCAGCCGTCGTTCTTGGCCCGCCATACAGCTTCTCGTCTTCGCGATCGTAGTAGCGATCGCGCTCGAGAGCGCACGCTTTGACAGGCCACGTGGAAGTTATGCCGGGGTGACGCGAACGTCCTCCTTTTTGAATACAGGCTCATTGCATTGAAGTGATCTCCTATTTGGCCGGCCGCGTGACACCGTCGGCGGAATCGTCCAACCAGGACGCGCGAGAAAGCGCCACTGGCAGGCCGGGCCCGGCGCGACACACACAGCGCATAGAGCCCAATCGCTTGCGACGCGCTCAAGTCACGGGCGTTTCGGCCGAATATACAAAACGCGAAGCAACTCCACACCATGTCGGTCGGCAGATCGATCAGCGCATGCGCGACGTGTCGGCGATCAGCGCCAGTGATCCAGCAACTTTGGCCTGGCGTGTTCACACATTCTACAAAGCAGAAAGCCACTCGCCCCGTTCATACGATCGACGATCTGCCGAAAATCTTGCCCTTCGAAGAGCTCGTTGTAGTCATCACGTAGAAGATTTCCAAAAACATGGCGCCTCTCGAAATCCATGCAACAGAGTGTGATGTCGCCGTTTGGCAAAAGAACATTGCGATAATGCCTTCCTTCAGCACATGTGAGAACTCCAGCTATCGGCGCTCGTGGTTCAGCGATCTTAGGGTCGACGCTTCCACCCCTGCTAATCAGCGATCCCTTGCGAACCAGCGCCTCGGCGGGGATGAGCTTGACGAGATCAGGATGGATCTCGCCGAAGGCAAGGAATTGTATCGAGGGAATGTCTGCGTCCACCAATTGACGGAACAAATCGAGATAAGGTTTCCTGACAAGGCGGCTATTCATGTGCTCGCCGCTATCAAATACGTGGACAACAAACGCTTTAAAGCGCAGCGGCTGTAAGCGGCGTAGATCGCGCTCGCTCATTCCCACAAGCGTCGTGTAGATTCGGATGCCATGGCCACACGCGTGAGCCTGCTCGACCATCTCTGTACAATCCCGATTGAGCCATGGTTCGGAATAGCCAGAAAAATGAATGTCGACCGCTGTCGGTAGACGCGCCAGACATCGTTTAAATCCTTCAAGCGGAAGATACTTCACATCGGAAACTGCCCTCTGACGCTCTGCGAACTTGTGTTGCGGACAATATTTACATCCGACAATACAGCCTGTTGTGGTCGTTATTTCTAAGACCCTGCCCTCCGGAATGTGCGCCTCTCTTGAGAATGACCTGTCCATGTTTCTCGTTCCCTGTCGGGGGGGCCGTTGCAAGCTCAAGTTTGGACGCAAGGCGCGATCCTGATCGATTCTTGGGGCGCTGTCTGCGAGCCACAGGAAGCAGGATTTGGGCCACCGCTCTTCGCTGTCGCGCGATTCCCACGGTGTTAGTTTCCCGACACATTGCGGTTTAGCGAAGCTCCCGTACCGGGAGCGCTCGAATTGTTGCCCGCTAGCGGGGGTGGGGGCCGATGGACGGCCGCCGAGGGATATCGAACCCGCCTGCGACCGCAGCGTCGATCAGTCCGGGACGGCCAATAATCGGGTGAGTGCTGCTTCCAGCTTGCCCTGGCCAGCCTCGGCCGCAGCAAGACGGTTGCGGGCATCCTCGACGACGTGTTCGGGAGCGCGAGCAATAAAGTCCGGGTTACTGAGCTTCTTGGCCAGCTTGCCAGCCTCCGCGCCTAGGTTGGTGATCTCCTTGGTGAGGCGGGTGCGCTCTGTGGTCAGCTCTATGAATTGGGCAACCGGCAGCGCCAGCGTCGCGCCGGCGATTACATAGGAGACCGCCCCCGGGGGCACAGCGTTGACGAACCGCACGTCGGCGACGCGCAGCAGCCGGGTAATGAGTTGCGCATTAGCCGTCAGGGCCTCGCGTTGCGTCTCGGAGGCCTCGACCACCAAGAGCAGCGGACGCGCGGCGGGAGGGATGTTCAGCTCCTGGCGCACCGATCGGCCTTCGGAGATGGCATCAATGATCAGTCGGATTTCGGCATCGGCAGCCGGGTCGATCAAGCTCTCCGCGAGCTGAGGCCAGGTCGCGGTCATGATAAAGCCCTGGTGGTCGCGCGGCGCACCAAGGTGGGCTGTTTTGGCCCAAAGTTCCTCGGTGAGGAATGGCATGATCGGGTGCAGGAGCTTGAGGACGACGTCCAAGACCCAAGCCGTAACAGTGCACGTCTCGTCCCGAACGGCATTGTCTGCGCTGTTCAGTGCCGGCTTGCTCAGCTCAATGTACCAATCGCAGAAGACATTCCAGATGAAGCGATAGAGGGCGTCGGCAGCCTCGCCGAAGCGGCACTCAATCAGCGCCCCGGTCACGACGTTCGTGGTCCGGGCCGTCTCGCCAACAATCCAGCGGTTCAGCGGCATCGTTGCCAGCTCCGGCGAAAACGTTTCGCGCGCGCACCTGTTCAATTGGGCGAAGCGCGTCGCATTCCAGAGTTTGGTGGCGAGATTGCGGTAGCCTTCAATGCGTTGCCGGGACAGTTTGATGTCGCGTGCAGCTCCAGACATGGCCGTCAGCGTGAAGCGCAGGGCGTCAGCCCCGAACTCGTCTACTAGATCTAAGGGGTCCATGACGTTTCCCTTCGACTTCGACATCTTCGCGCCACTTGCATCGCGCACGAGAGCATTGATGAAGACCCGCTTGAAGGGCGCTTCGCCCGTAAGCTGGAGCCCCTGCATCATCATCCGGGCGACCCAGAAGGGTATGATGTCGAAACCCGTGATGAGGGTGTGAGTAGGATAGAAGCGTTTGAGGTCGGGTGTCTTGTCGGGCCAACCGAGCGTCGAGAATGGCCAAAGCGCCGAAGAGAACCAGGTGTCGAGCACGTCCTCGTCCTGAACGAGCGGCTCGTCGCGGCCATAGTGCGCGCTGGCCTGAAGCCTGGCTTCCTCTTCGGACTCCTCGACGAAGATGGTGCCGTCCGGGCCGAACCAAGCCGGAATGCGATGACCCCACCAGAGCTGACGCGAGATGGTCCAAGGCTGTATGTTCCGCATCCATTCGAAGTAGGTTTTTTCCCAGTGCCTAGGAGCGAACACTGTGCCGTCATCAACAACCGCCTTGATCGCCGGCTGCGCTAGCACCTCGGCGTTCACGAACCATTGGTCAGTCAAAAAAGGCTCGACCACCACGCCCGAGCGATCTCCGTGGGGGACCGCATGGCGGATTTTCTCGGTGCCTCGCAGCAGACCGAGGGCGTCACACTCCTCGATCACTTTCGCGCGTGCGGTAAAGCGATCTAGCCCGCGGTAGGCCTGCGGAGCGTTTTCGTTAACGCGCGCATACTCGTCTAGGATATTGATCATCGGCAGGCTATGGCGCTTGGCCACCTGAAAATCGTCGAAATCGTGGGCAGGCGTGATCTTCACCGCTCCGGAGCCCTTCTCGGGATCCGCATGTTCGTCGGCCACGATCGGAATCAGCTTGCCGACGATCGGTAGAATGACCTCTTTCCCCACGAGATGCTTGTGGCGCTTATCATCTGGGTGAACAGCGACGGCTGCGTCACCTAGCATAGTTTCGGGACGCGTTGTGCTTACAACGATCTCGCCGGAGCCATCCGCCAGTGGATAGGCGAGATGCCAGAAGTGGCCCTCAATCTCACGCTGCTCGACCTCCAGGTCCGAAATTGCGGTCTGGAACTGAGGGTCCCAATTCACCAGGCGTTTGTCGCGGTAAATCAGGCCTTCCTTATGGAGGGTGACGAACGCTTTGCGCACCGCGCGCGAGAGGCCCTCGTCGAGGCTGAAGCGCTCACGGCTCCAGTCGCAGGAAGCGCCTAACCTGCGCAACTGCTCAACGATCTTGTCGCCGGAGGCGCCTTTCCATTTCCAGACCTCAGCGAGGAAGTCCTCTCGGCCCATCTCGCGGCGGTTGATGTTCCGCTCCTGTGCGAGCTGGCGTTCGACCACCATTTGCGTGGCGATGCCGGCGTGGTCTGTGCCCGGTAGCCAGAGCGCTGCTTTGCCACGCATACGCTCGAAGCGGATCAATACGTCTTGCAAAGTGCTATTCAGCGCATGGCCAATATGCAGAGAACCGGTAACGTTCGGTGGCGGCATGATGATCGAAAACGGCGCTGCTCCCGGTTCATTGGTTGGCGCGAAGGCGCCCGAAGCTTCCCAAGCGGCGTACAGCCGTGGCTCAGCGCTCTTTGAATCGAAAACTTTTTCAAGCATGATTTTCTCCATCGGTAACGCGGATGGAGAATGCCGATCCATCCACAAAGTGAGGATCGGATGGCGCCGTCATTCAGCGGCGGATCACGTCCCCAACAGAGGACAGCCTACGATTCCGCGGATTGACGTGCGAATACTCATGTTTTCCGACTAGCGCATCTTCACTTGATACACAAGCCGTATCTGATCAGCTTGGGCTTCATCAGATTGTGAATTCTCGCGCGACTGGGCCGTTGGCCCGGCACGGGGTCCATGATCAACCCACCGGAAATTTCCGGACTTGTTTTGGACCTTCGGGCTCGTCCTCTTCTCGGACTTCCTCTTCCGATAAAGAGCTTAGACGATGGGACGGTCTGAAAAGGTATAGGCCGGTAGCGACAGCCGCGATTACGCTGCCGAAAAGGGCGTACAGCTGCGCTTCACTAAAGGCCGCGAATATCGTTGGCACACTATAGACGACAAGACCGACGACGGCCGTAATCAATGTCGTCAGGGCCTGCACTCGACCAATGAACGCTGTCTCTACGAATGTCAGTAACGCAGCATCTGCTGCCGCGCGAGAAAGACTCCAGAGAACCCCAGCCAAAGCGTAAACGGCAACTGCTATCATTCTCTGATTTGTAAACGAGAACAGGATGAGGGACAGTCCGGCTGTAACCAGCAAGGGGATAACGGCTACGCTTAGTTTATCAGCCAAAGAGTGATGTGCTGAGCCGGCAACGGCCGCGAATCCCGCTGCTGCTGCGATCATCTCCAAGGTCCCAAAAAGACTGGTGCTGCCTTCGAGTTCATGTACCACGAACCCGGGCAGCAAAAGATTGGTCGTCTGGATAATTGAGAATGCCAAGCCAACGGCGATCGTCGCATTGAGCGCACCTGCGTCTTGACGAAGATACCTCAGCGCCCGCCAACAGGCTCCGAAAAATCCAATCGTGTTTCCAGTCGTAGAAGAGCGCAACGCTGAAAGGCGCATAAAGCTTAAGCAGGAAACAGCGACTAACGCCAGCACCGCCAGCAACATGGCGGTTGTAGACGAGCCGAACTTATCAATCGATAACCCCGCAAGGCCGGTGCCGGCTGCAATCCCAGTCTGCTTTGCGAGCGATATCTGAAATGACACTCTCGCTCTGTCATGTGCGGCAACGGTCATTTGCGTTAGCGCACTGATGGCGCCCATCTGTAGCGAGAACCCGAAGCCTCCGATGGCGCCCGAAGCGATCAAGATGGCGGACGAAGCGACTCCATGGGGAAGCAACTCGGGTAGGGAGAAACCCATGAATCCAATGGCACGCAGCGCTTGTCCGGCGGTTGCGACAGCTCGCTTGTCGTGCTTGTCCACGATATGGCCAGCGATGGGCGCTAATGCGAATGTTGAGCCGTTGGTGAAGATAAGGACCAGTCCAACAAACCCGGTGCCACCGTAGTGGAACGCGACCCAGGCCGGAATGACAATGCCGGCTCCGACAAGTATGAAGGAGATGAATAAATATGTTAGGAGGCCAAGTCTGGCACCCGAAGGCTTCATGAACGTTGATAGTCCATCGTTAACGTGCGAGCGTCATCTCTCATTCCGACCCACTTGTACATAGCAGATGTAACTATGAACCGCGAGGCGCTGATCAAGGAGCTGCCGACAGGGACGGCAAACGGAGCATATCAGCCGTCGGTCGTTGGGCGCATCCCACCGCTGAGCGGTATCCGGGAGTTTCCCCAGGACCGAATAGAGCGGCTTGATGGCCGTTGGGCGCAAGGCACGGTGCGGTGGTGAAACCATAGCGTCAGTGCCGCGAGCGGCTATGGGGCAAGTGCGATACTGCGGTCGCCAGTCAGACGATCGAGCTCGCGTTCACGGATGAATTGCCTCGCTCGAGCCAAGTCTGATTTCGCCATGTGCGCGACGCATTCAAGTAAGGTCGGCTTCGCGGCGAAGATGCGCCGAACCCTCTCATTGTCGTCCAGGTTTGGGTAGTATTTGTCGAATAGCGGTCGGAAGTTCTCGATGGTCGCTCGAATCATCTCCAGTTCCGATACGCTCCGTTGGGAAACCCTCTGTGGATCCACATAGGCGCGGTACAGATAATACGGAGTCGAGAAGTAGGCGATTTTGTTATCCAATCCCTTCGCTATTCGATGAGAAAGCAGCGAGGCGCCGAAGCTCCAATCGGTCCATTTGACAATTTTGGGATTATAGCCACCGAGTGCGACGGCATCCTCCGTTCGATAAACGATTGACGCCGGCACGTGATGCTTGGCTGCCACTAGCTCCTCAGTGAGGGGATAGGCGGAGCTGGTAAACCCCCTACAATCGCCAATCATGAGAGTTGCGCAATGTGTGAAGGCGAGCCTGGGGTCGGAGCTCAATGCGTTCACGGCGCGGTCCAGGTACGCTCCCTTCTTCAGAGCAGTTTCGTTTTCGTTCAGGCAGTCATCCGCATCGACGAAGGTTGCATAAGCATACCGGGCGGCAAATAGACCGGAGTTGCGAGCCGCGGGCAGTCCCTTATTTCGATCGTGATGTATGAGACGGATAGCTTTGTTGGTGTTGAAGCTAGCGAGTATTCGCAGTGTTGTTGGATCGTTACTGCCATCGTTTACGATAATCAGTTCATGCGGTATTCGGATTGGCTGACGAAGAACGGATGCGACGCATTCTGCCAAGTAGGAGCCAGCATTGTAACAGGCGATGGCGATCGTGACGCCGTGCCTTGGGCAAGGCGGCGCCAGGTCAGGTCGTGAGGGGATGGATGTGTGTGTGCCCATCATCGGCATTCCAGCTCAAATCCGAGATGTGACGTTCGATACCCATCCTGGACCCAGCCAAGAGGCGCACACAAGCTGCTATTCCTGGCAGCTGGACAATGACGCTACCAGCAGTTCTTCTCGTTTGTTGTGATGCGTTCGTGGATGATGTGAGCGGATCATCCTTTCGTCGGTTCGGCAGACCTTATCAATGTCAAATCACCTTGTAATTGTGGGATTTGGTCCCGTTTCTGGCTACAAGTACTCGCGATGCATTCGAGCCGCCATGCAATCCGGAACTATCGCCGGATATTCAGTCATTGACCTTCAATCGCAACGTGATGCCGTCCTGCGTAGACTGGCAGGGTTGCCGGCGCAGCCAATGCATACGATGTTCGTCCCCGATCCGGATTTGCATGGCGGTCCCGATGCGACCTTAAGCCATGTTGCTCCGTTCCTTAAGGATCGTGCGAATGAAGGTATCGGAACTCTGAAGGTTGTCATCGCAACAGAACCTCAGGCGCATGAGAGCTATTTGCGGCATTGCATGTCAGCGGGATACGATACGCTAACGACCAAGCCTTTATTGGTGCCGATGCGCGACGGTGTATTCGACGGCGGCTCGATCTATCAGCGCACAAAGAATCTACTCGCCTGGGCAAAAGGCGGTAAGGGCCAGCACAGTCTGATCGTACTGGATCGTCACCACGAGATATACGAAAAGCGGATTCGTTCCCAACTCGCGGTGATGATGGAAAGGCTGAACGTTCCGGTCACTTCGATCAACTTCAAAACAGCATCCGGCGTGTGGAATCTTCCCTATGAATACGCACTCAGGGAAGACCACCCGTACAAGTACGGCTATGGCATGCTGATGCACGGCGCCTATCACTATGTTGATCTTGTAACCCGCCTCTTGCAAATGAGTCGTCGGATGTATGCGGACGATGAACTGTGTTTGCGCATCAGTGGCTTCTCAGCGTTTCCGAGAGATCAGGCGAAACGGCTGCCTCTTGGCATAATGAATAAGCTGGATAACTACCGTGAGCATATGGCGAGCTTTGATCCAGGAATTCACTATGGGGAGACCGATGTCGTCGCATCGTTGGCACTCTGTTTTCGCCGCACCCAGGTAACATTATGTCTAGGAACTATTGCTCTTGAACAGACGACGCCGGGGATGCGCTCATGGGGAACGTTCCCGGAGGTGCCATACAACGTCAACGGTCGACTGCACTGCACAGATGTTGACGTCTGTTTAGGGACACTCTTTTCCATCAACGGGCATGTTGTGAAAATTCCTATCTCCTCAAGGAAAAGCCAATCAGACTTGCGAGGGAAGAACATCGGGATAGTGACATCACGATCGAATGCACTCATTGCTGGAACTCAAGATTTCCTAACCGAAGAGCGCATAACGCATCCATATGGAAATTCCTTCTCTTATGCGGCTGAATCGGCATTGTTTCAGGACTGGATCGACGGCAGAAGAACGTACAGCAATTTAGACTCTCACTTGGCGACCGCTGCCGTGATGGATGCGTTGGCGCGCGTGGTCCAAAGCAACGGGGAAACGATTGAAATCGATTTTGATTTTGCTGAACCTGACTGGCCGCCAACAACGTACATTTCCAATGCTGTAGTTCCGGAAGGCCGCGCGATGCAGTTTGCGGCGTCTCGATGAGATGTCGAGTTGACGCGGAATTCGAGGAGGGCCAGAACGGCCATTGAAACCCCCAATCGAGGCCTAGCATTCACCGGAGAACAGAACGAGCTGTCGGGACGGAAGATGGTTCCTGAGGGCTGCAAAGATTATCATGACAGACGTGCAGCGCGAGTGCCGGAACATGTTTGGCCATCTATGCTCGAGGGCATCGGCTGGCGGAATCCGCAACTGAGTTGGCGACCGCAAAGCGCTAGGCTGAGCGAAGAAACTACGGTTGGCGGCATTTTGGAGTGACATCGCGTCTGATCCGCGATTGACACGCGCCAATGGATGCGACCCCGACGCTGTTCCGGATGACGTTGCCGCCCGCCAAGGGTTTGAGAGGCGGCTGAACTCGGCAATTGCGCAGCCACGGCCTTCCCTCCGGCTGAGCAACGCCTCTCATCCTAATGTCTTTCAGAATCGCTCTTTTGGAAATGGAGGAAGTTGCAGCGTGGTTCAAGCGAACCACAGGCGGATATGCGAATTCCCAGAAAGATCGGATCGAAAGCGAACGCCTGGAAACCGTTAGAGCAGTCTAAGCGAACATAATAAACGGAACCTGGATACGGCAAAGATCATAGTATCTGAGACGTGCTACTGTTGCCTCTCGGTGGTCGAAAAGAGCGACAGGCCGAGATCAAATGGCGCTTGGCAGACTCGTGTGACAAACTCCATCGGGTCATCCATCGTACCAAGAAAATTAAATGGCACACACAAAGTACCTTTCCGTCGTATCGTCTCATTATTTATCTTTGCGAAACGCATTTTTTGCGCCCGTTGCGTCTTCGCTCGTGTACGCATGGTCTGCGTATCCTTGACTTGACCAGATTCCCGTAGCAGCTTGGCGACTTCTGCGGGGCGCGCTTGCCGTCATTCGGTCGGTAACGATTTCGTTTTTGTCCCTTGATTGCTCCGGACCAGGGGAGACCCGCGACGGCAAAAGATTTATGGGAGAACAGATGAGTCGTCATACGATCGAAGGAGAAGCGGATACCTGATATTTTTGCGACAAATACCTTTTCGGTATCCGCTGACTGCCGCGCCGATCTAACCATCCTTGCGGAGGAGCCACAATATGTCGACCTACGTCCTCGTCCACGGCGCCTGGCACACCGGGGCCGAGCTCGAGCCCGTCGCCGCCCCCATTCGGGCCGCGGGCCACACCGTTCATACGCCCACAATCAAGGGTAACCGGCCCGGCGATGCCAAGACCACAGGGCTCAAGGAGGCGATCCAGTCCATCGCCGATTATCTCGCCGAGAACAATCTGAAGGACGTGATCCTGCTCGGCCACTCCTATGGCGGGATGGTCATCACGGGGGTCGCCGACCTCGTGCCGGAGCGGATCCACCGGCTGATCTACTGGAATGCCTTCGTCCCCAACAACGGCGAGTCGCTCAACGACCTGGTGCCGTCACACTATCTCGGCCTGTTCGAGGCGATCGCCGCCGAGCGCGGCGACGGCTCGGTGGTGCTGCCATTCTCGATCTGGCGCGAGGCGTTCATCAACGATGCCGATCTCGAACTGGCCCAGCGTGCCTACGACATCCTCAATCCGCATCCCCTCAAGACCTTCAGCGACAAGATCGTGCTGAAGAGCAACCCGGCCGAGATGCAGCTGGCGAAGTCCTACATCAACTGCACCGAGGATACCGCGCTGCCGCATGGCTATCCCTGGCATCCCCGGCTGTCGGAGAAGCTCGGCCTGTTCCGCCTGGTGCAGGTACCTGGGAGCCACGAATTGTGCTTCTCCGATCCGGCCCGGCTGGCACGCGCGATCTTGGAGGCGGGGCGGGACTAAACTTGCTGCGTCACGAGACCCTGATGGTGAGGAGCGCGGAACGCGCGTCTCCGGACTATGCTTCGCATCGCCGGGCGATCATGAAGGCCCGGCTCTCACCCGCGGCCAACCTTCGAGACGCCCGCTTGTCGTGGGCTCCTCAGGATGAGGGTGTGCGCTTGGTACGCACTAAAGTTACGTGCGCCTACTCGGATCTAATCAGCAAGCGCTGCTCGAGGAAGCGTAGAACGACGCGCCCGGCTTTGCCTTCGTTGTCCGTTCGATGACAATTGATTTTCTAAGACCTGCGGTCTTGGACGTGCGCATTCTAGGGATGGTGATCAGCGGTTCCAGGCGATTGTGATCACGGATTCTCAGATGATGGTGATCACTTGCAGAGGCGAACACGACTGACGGGGGTTATGTGTGCTGGAATGATCCTCTTGGTCAAGACGGGCGGGAGGGTTTGAAGATCGTCCCAGCGGTCCATGGGAAGGTCCCGTGCGCAGCGCGGAGCAAGAGCGACGCAGCGGCGCGCGCGGGAGGGTCTGTGGGCTGGTGGGACGATCGGGCGCACGGTGGTCACGCTTTTGTCCTATCATCGGCCCGACGCCGCAGGCTGTCGCCCTTGAGCTCGATGCGGTGAGCGTTGTGAATGATGCGATCCAAGATGGCATTGACGCAGCATGCTAAAGAGTACAAGGCTTA
Source organism: Bradyrhizobium sp. UFLA05-153 (assembly GCF_054185185.1). Classification (NCBI taxonomy): domain Bacteria; kingdom Pseudomonadati; phylum Pseudomonadota; class Alphaproteobacteria; order Hyphomicrobiales; family Nitrobacteraceae; genus Bradyrhizobium; species Bradyrhizobium sp. UFLA05-153. Next base: position 75,349 of record NZ_JBBIAM010000014.1, on the reverse strand, counting down.
TACCCCTGCGATCATGTCCGCGTTGAGGTACCTTCGCCAGTTATACCGCGAAGACGCCGACCCGAGCGCCGGGGCAGGCACTCAGCGGCACGCCACTACTGCGTCGAATGCGCCCACGACATCAGAGTCACGTGAGGGTCAAGCTGGGCCTGTGGCGCATGTCTTTGAGCCCTCGTCGGCCGCGAGGCCTGCGGAGTTGGCCTCCGTGTACGGCGGTTCGGCACCGGGTGTGTCGCCCGAGGCCTTCGTCTTGAGTGAGGAGGACTGTGAACTGGTGAGGCCATTTCTGGAAAGTATCGCAGCCCCGGAAGGCACGCCACAGCACGGCGCGTCGCAGATACTTCTCCGATCTGGAGGACGTCTCGATAGTACGTTGCCGCCGGCGGTCGCCAGCGAGTTGAGGATTTCGGACATATCGTCGGTTTTGGCTGGCAGCACGGCACCCAATCAGCTCCTGGCGTGCTGCTTCGCGCGCTCAACAGAGACGAACTCCTGCCAAGGCCGTTCCGGCCGACAAACGTGTACATCCACGGTCGGCGCTATGCGGCGCAGTGGACAGGAAGAAGAGAGGTGACCCCAAATAATCCGCTAGGCGTTGAAATTATTCTGATTCCGCAACTTGGGCTTGAACATCACGGAGCTGTGGAGGGGCGCCTCGAAAGGGCCTCGCGGTCTGCGGGAGAGGCATCGTCCACAGCTAGGGCATCGTCCTCCGTGCACGGCGGTTTGGAAGCACTGCACGACCTCCCGGACTTCGGATACGCCGTTGCGTCGATTCTCATGATGGGGATCAATTCATCCCGGATGGTCTGTACATTGAACTGCGCCAATGGCAACTCGTGCCGAATGATTCTGAGCCGAATACAAGGTTTGTCATCAGGCGGCCCAGTGGATTGGCAACGACCTTTATCTCATCCATCATCCTCATCGCTGAGCATCGCAACCGGCTGCAGGGTTCGCGAATTCAGCGTTGACAGGCTCTTCGGCCCGATTCGCTGAAGGCCTGGCCGCCCTGCCAATGGACATTCGGCGAAACGCCGAGAGCGCAAGAGCTCAAGTGGAGTTCTCCGTATCGACAAAGAGAGCTCGGGATTGCCCAAGCGCTGGCCCCCCGAATAATCCAATCGAGCTAGGTGCCTACTTCTCTAGCAACGCATTGCGACTGAAGTCCACTACCAGCCTTGGCAGTTGATGGAGAGATGCACACGTGGCAGCCGTGGTCAACACACCGGCACGAAAGCCAAATGTTCCTGCCGAACACGGTAGCCCTCGTTGCGCTGACTGCATCGCGTTCTCTTTCCCGTTCCCCCCGGTAACCAGGCAAATTGCGGTGGGTTTTCGCGTTACCGGCGGCTAGCCGAGGCGTCATGCACGCAACGCGCCCAGTTCGAATCGTCCTCGGCCGATCGTCGAGCCCCTTGATTGTCGCTTGGACCGGCGGTGTACGGATTCGGTTCGCTGGCCGTCCGATACTCGTCCAGATTCCCGCCGCGAAACAATACCTCGGTCTCGTCCATTGGTGTTTTGCTCAGTGCCACCATGAGGTTTATATCCGCATCTATTATCTCGTCCCTATCTTGGACGTCCATTCGGAGCGAAATGCTGTTGATGATCCCTTCGGGCGTCCAGATGGTCGCCCTCGGTACCGTGTAGCTATACAACATCGTCGCGTTATTGGCGATTGCCCTCGCCCAATGGTCTCGCGAAACGACCAGTTTTGAGGCGTCCTTGACCAACGAAACGAAAGGTGAGTTCGTCAGACCGCGCATGTGCCGTCCGGCCCTGCGCGCCAGATCCAGAGGATATTGTTCCAGAGAATGGCTAGCGGGAGAATGTTCGCGCGCCAGGGTACGCACGTGCGATATTGCGTTCGTCTTGTCTTCCGTGCGTGGCTTGCAATGGCTGGCATCGTTCTGAAAACGCTGCAGCTTTACATACGACGATGCCACCACATCGTCGAAAATGCCATCGCCATCGACGCTGCTGGTCGAAGACCCTGTCGCTGTCGACCATTGAGCTGATCGCTGCTCGGCCAGCTCGATGTCGTTCCTAAGCGCCGCAACGCTCGCGCCGGTCAGTGTTGCGGCAAGCTGAGCGCGCGCTTTAACGAATGACGAGGCTCTGCACCGTTCCCCTGCCGGGATCGCGCGCGCTCTCACGTCGCCTTTCGTCTCTGCCGGGGGCAATCCAACCTCGGGTGCCATCAACACAGAGGGCGAGTGTGCTAGTGAGCTGGCCTGTGGACTCGTGGTGCTCGGTTGTTGTCCTGCCGAGTCAGTTGAGTTGGTATTCACCTCGCCCCTTTTGGACATATGCACTGGCATTCTCAGGGTCTCCCGTCGGCGATGCCGGATACCACCGCGCCTTCGTGCTTTCCGGGGACAGCAATAGCGTAACCAGCCGTGCCATCCTCCTCAATGAGAGAGCTAATTCCGTGCCAAGGATGTCCGCACCGTTTAAGCGGCAGATTATACTTGAAAGAAATCGCAGCTTTGGACAGTCGCTTCCTTGACCTGTGGTTCATGCGCTCGATCTGGTCATTGGTCCAGGGATGTTTGATTTGGTCAGTCGATGTTCGTTCCCGTGCTCTTGGCAGCGCATATCGAGCATGTGAGTCACATGTCTCGCCGTCGGGCTGTCCGCATTAGCGCGGCTTCCGAAGCTCGCTCCCCGTTGTCAGAGGGCGCGGGGATTCGGAACGGGACCTGGATCAGCTTCTCGAGATAGTTCCGCGCATAACTGACCGGGCCCGAGCTCGGCGCGGCAGGTCCGGGAAGTGCTCCCGCACCGCATATTCGATCATGAGCTGGTCGGTCCCGATCACGAAGGCTGTGCGCTCGACGAAGAGGAACAGCCGGATCGCCTCCAGTGTCGCGATTGCCGTTTTCGGCAGGCAGCGATCGAGATCGTCCACGATGACGATGAGCTGGTCGATGTCGGCGGCATCGAGCAACTCCTTGAATTCATCGCGGAACGCATGGATGTGCTCGGGCAGATTGTCGCTCTCCTCCGGCGCCTCCTTGATGAACTCGCCGGCCTTGTTCGCAACGCTCTTCAGGTCCTCGATCGAGACGTGCTCCTGCGGCTTGGACAGAAACGAGCTGGCGAACTCATAGAGTCCCTTGACCTGGTCGAACGCGCCGGTCGCCGCGGTGAAGGCGAAGCCGCCGGCCTGGCGAGCCAGTTTCAGCCAGTCGACGCGCTTGAGCACCTTCCTGGCGGCATCGGCGACCGTCTCTGGCAGTGGCTGCAACCAAGCCACTGTCCTCAACACTGGTGGAGTGCTCGCCGCGTATGATCGGATCGACCTTTCCGCGTCCGAAAATCTCATGGAAGCCCTGCATTGACCGGCAAAAAGTTGTCCCTCGGCGCCAAATGCAGCTAGAATTGCCGGAAAGGAGATTTAGCCCATGGTCAACCTTCTGCCGCCCAATGCTGACCGTTTCCGCTTGTATCCGGTTGAGCGGCGCTACGCCGCCATGTTCTGCTTTGCGCTTCTGACGGTGTCCTGCGCGCTTGCAAGCTTCACGTTCGCCTGTGCGACACCGTTTGCGGCATTTGCGGTCATCGTCGCCGCGACGTTGAGGCTGCGTCCGGCTCTGCTCATCGTCACCGGGGCGTGGCTGGTCAATCAAACGATCGGATTCGGCGCGTTGCACTATCCGGTGGATGCAAACACGATCGCCTGGGGCTTCGTCATCGGCGCGGCGGCGCTGGGAGCGACTGCCGCCTCGGCGGTCGTTCTCGGTGCGCTCCCGCAAAACCGCACGGCTCTGGCATTAGCGCTTGCATTCGTCTGTGCCTTCGCCGCGTACGAACTCACCTTGTTCGCCGCTACGCCGTTCCTGGGCGGACAAGGTGCCTTCGTCGTCGAGATCGTGGCAAGGATCGGCCTGCGTAGCGCCGCATGGCTGATCGGCCTCGTTGCGGCCTGTGAGATCGTCCGCCTGCTCAATCCGCTCGGGCGGGGACGTACGATCTCGACTTGAACGACGAGACGCACTGGCGCGAGGACATCGCGTCTTTAGTCTTATCCGTCAGGGGGCACGGCGCGACTCGATGGGCGATGGACTTGGAGCCCGCTCTCATCCGGTTCTGATACCGGACGGTTAGCAACCGCGACGAGACTTTCCAGGAGGCAGATGCGTGTTTTTAAACGAGCCGGGCGGAAATGCTGGACGACTAGGCCGTGGTTGAGTCCATTCGCGCAGCCGAATTCCGTTAAAAGTATCCGCGTCGCAAGGCGATCAACCGCACAAGGGGCAGTTATGGCCTGAAGCGATATCGAGCGTGCGACGGGCGATCACGTCGCAAAACGCATGTCGGATCGCGGCGGCGCTGGCCACGAGGTTCTCTGGGGGGCCTACCCATTCGGTTTCGCCGAATACCCGCTTAGATGTCAGCTCCAAGGCGGCACGAAGGGTCGCCGGGAAGTAGGTAAAAGTTCCCAGTTTCAACAGTTTTGGCCTGTTTCTGGAGAAACTGCTGAAACTCTTGATTTTTTAGAGAAATACGGTTTCAACAGCGGCGATCTAGAATAGATCCGAGCGTTGAAACCATGGGCTTTCGAGAACTTAACAATGATCAGCGCCGCGAGCTGGTCAACAGCCAGCAGCGCTTTCAGGCCCTGCGGGACGCCAAGGGCGCGTACGACGCTCATCGCGGTTCCCTGACTTGGGCGGTGTCCAAAGGTCGTGAATACCTCGTCCGGAGCTACTACAACAAAGCGGGCCTCCGGAAGCAAAGCTCGCTCGGCGTGCGCTCTCCCGAAACCGAAAAAATGAAGGCTGACTTCGACGCTAAGCGCGCTGCGGCAGAAGGCCGATTGAAGAATTTGCGCGACACGATGGAGCGACAAGCCGCAGTCAATCGAGCGCTCGAATTGGGTCGCGTACCGCTGATTGGAGCTCGGATCATGCGCGCTCTCGACCGCTTCGGGATGTTAGGTTCAGGCATTCGGATTCTCGAAACGAACGCGATCTACGGTTATGAGGCCTCTTCCGGCGTCAGGATCGATCCGGGCTTAGCAACGACGGAAGACATCGATATTCTGCTCGACGCGCGCCGCGCACTTACGTTCGTGGCGGACGACGACGTCTCCGAGTCTTCGCTCCTGAAAATACTCCAACGTGTCGACACCAGCTTCGAACGCGCCAAGCAGACGTTCCGGGCTGTGAACCGGGACGGCTATCTCGTCGATCTGATCAAGCCGATGCAGAGCCCTTCTTGGAAGAAGGCTCCGGACAAGATCGGCTCGGACCCGGAAGACCTGACAGCCGTTCAAATCGAAGGACTCGACTGGCTGCAGAATTCTCCGGCTTTCGAGGCGGTCGCGATCGACGAAAAGGGCGAACCGGTGCGCATCGTCGCTCCAGATCCGCGGGTTTGGGCCGCCCATAAGCTTTGGTTGTCCCGGCGTGCGGAGAGGGACCAACGAGATGCAGCGCAGGCGGAAGCCGTGAGTGCTCTAGTGGCAAACTATCTCACTCACCTGCCATTCGACGCAGAGCAGTTAGGGATGCTTCCGAAAGAAGTGGTAGACAGCGCGGCGCCGTTTTTCGTTAAGAAAGACACCGCGGCGCGAGCCTAGCAGTCAGGCTCGACAAGAATGAGGTCGTCAAAGCCGGCGCCGATCATCGGCGGCGCCACGATGATGATCGGCACGATGCTGCTGCTCGTCGGCATGATCATCGCCATAATCGACGTGACGAAGATCATCATGACTGCCACGATCACCGGCATCGTCATCGTCATCGCCAGCAGCAGCACCAACACCAGCACCAGGATTAGCATCGCGATCGGCGCCGCCAGCATTGCCGGCAGCGCAGCGGTTGGTGGCGATTTGATTCCGATCAAAAACGGTTTGCAGTCACCGCAAAACCGCTAACGGTACTCACGGCGAAATCTTCGCGGCGTTAATGTTTGGCCTAAAACCTGGCCGCTGATTTTCTATGAGGGGCATCAACTTACAAAATCGAGTCGTTGAATCGAGCGCTCTTATAACCCCGGCGACTCGTTCTTTAGTGGACCTACAAACGCTCCTGTCGCTATTCGCGGACAAGCGGCGTTCCCTTAGTCGTCGGGATGTCCTTGTACATTCCGCGATTTTTCCAGCCCCTCCTCATTGCACATGGATTACCGGTCGCAAGTCGGCTGCGTTTGGATGACCTCGTGGCTTTGGTAACGAGAGCAGTTGACGCTTGTCGACGTAACTCTCCCCAGGCGAGGCGGATACAACGCATCGGACCTGGGCGGAGCTCTTTGAACCGTTCATATAAATCCGGTTCTTGTGCGGATTTTTAAGAATGATTTGTTGAAATGCTCGAATCGTGTCGAAAAGTCAGCTCTTGAGGTGGATAATAGGACATGATTCACCTGCAGCCTTCAATTTGTCGGCGACGTCGACGACTCCGTCGATGTCCAAACCGAGTTCCGCAGCATAAGCTATCGACGCATGACGTTCTCGGTTCGACAACCTCAAACGAGATATTGCCCCGCCGCGCTGCTAAGGCGGCAAGACCATGCAAAATGCGACACAACGCTGGAATATCCAGTGGCATCCTTCTGATCAAAAGCGGCGTAAGGGCCGGGATCGGTGAGCGCGCTATGGGCGGCGTGGTCGTCGGAGGTCGAGACTTCAGTCATCGATGCAATTCGGTAGGGGCAAGCAATCATATTAGCCTGTCGCTGCACAACAGCAGGATCTTGAAGCCACAGATCGAGCTGGCGCATCAGTCGAAGCCCTTTTCGCCCTTCGCCTAGGCCCGACCACCATCTGCCACCGGGGCCCGAGACATCTCGCATGAGCATGTCGTCAGTCGGCGAGGGGAGGCTCCACCGGAATGGCAAAGCCCGCCTTCACCCGGTCCATGACGACCATGGTTGTGAACCCTTTGATGTGGAGGTTTTTCTGCAAGAAACGGCGGGTGAACTGTTCATAATCGTCCATTGTGCGCGCGGTAACGTAGAGGACGAAGTCTGCCTCTCCGGTCACATAGAACCCATTCACAACCTGGGCCGAGGTCTTGATGGCCTTTTTGAACCCGTCAATGATCTCCGAGCTCTCTCGCTCCAGGCTGACGAGCACAAGCGCCTGGATGCATCTGCCGACCGCTTTTGGCGAAACGATCGAGATATCGGCTTCGATGATGCCCTCCGAACGCAGCCGTTTGAGACGGCGCTGACACGCCGTAGAAGAAAGGCCGGCGAGTTCGCCGATGGCTTCCGTCGTAAGACGATTGTTCTTCTGCAGGATCTCCAGAATGCGGGCGTCGATCCGATCGTACCGCATAGTTGGAGGCCACGCTTTGGAGGTGAGCTTCACCACGAAAGATCCTTGCGGGTACAAAAAGTCCCTTGAACGACGCCAAGGCGCGAGGGCATGCGCACTGGCTGATCGCGCCGCTTGACGCTCACAAGCGCTGCAACTTCCATGCCGGAGCAGCCCTAGCAGAAAGTCGCGCCGAGCTCGCATGCTTGAATCCTTGTCCAGATGTCCCGAGTCAGCCGACGCGGCGAGCCAGGACAGCCGAGGAGCGACGATCACAAACGATGATTTTCGTTCTCAGACCTGCTTCAATCGCAACCGCATCCAGCGTAATCGCGGCCTGCTTGAAACGGCGCTCGCTTAGCACGAGCTCTCATATGTTCAAATAGCGCTTTTCTCAAGGAGGCCGTCGTTTCGAAGCCAGAAACGCGATCATTGTTGTTCGGCGTTGGAGCCATCCACAAACCAAAGTTCAAGGTCGATTGCCGATAGCGCTATCACCGCGCGCTGTGCTTCCGCTCTCGGAAATCTGCATAGGCTGACGTTTTTTCTGCTTGTGACTATCGGATCGTTTGTGGCCGATACGAAAGCCAAATCGAAAACTATGAAGCGATGTCGGCGAAGACGGGCGAGATGCAGAAGCCGTTGTAAGCCAGGGTAATACTAACATTACTTTCATACACGTGCGGGGCGCAGGCTCGCGTTCCGAATCGATGAGCACACCGAGCTGCGCGAGCTCTCGCCAACGGCATCATCCGCCAACTCACCCTGTAGACGCCAACAGGTCGTAAATCGCATCTTAGGCCGTCAGCACCGGCTCATCGGGCGGCACATAGGCGCTGGCAGGATCGAGTGAAAAGTCGCCTCGCGTGTTGTTACGCGCGGCGAGCTCGATGCCCTTGCACTCCGGAGCTGGCGATAAAGCGTTCCTAATATCGAGACGCAGTTTCTCTTCGCGATTTCTCGAAATGCGCGTTTTTTGTGCGTAGCGCCTTTTGGAGGTGCTCGTATCTCTCCGAATGAATGCAATAGCCGAAACCAAATTCTCTTCGCACTGCCGCCGATGTTCGTCACAACGCACTGTGCGTCGGTTCGTCGATAGTTGCGTGCTGGTAAGGGTTATTAACTTGCGCTTGGTAATAGGCTGACTGGTTCGATTCGCGTCGTCTTTTTTTCTAAGATTAAGCCGTCGAGGAGCCGTTTTGGCTCTACGGCACCGGCTAAGTTTTTTCAGAAGATTATTTCAGGGGGCGGCCGAGGTCGCTTTAAGTCTATGAGTTGGGATCAGCGAAAAGCCAAACGCGTTCAGCTCGATCATCGATATCGCGCAACTTTGGTAGGCGCCGACGGCAAATGGCGCCGCGATTGCGTTCTCCTTGATGTTTCCCAAACGGGAGCACGGCTTCGGATAGATGGATCGCCGGAAGTCCTCAAGGCGCGGCAGTTCTTCTTGCTGCTTTCGACAATGGGTTTGGTCTACCGCAGATGCGAGTTGGTCCGGCTGGACGGCTCCGAAGTCGGTGTCGAATTCGTAACGAGCCGGACCCGTGGTGAACGCGCGTCGCATTCCGACAGGTCACCTAGCTCTGCCGCGGATTAATTCAATGGAGTTGATTTTCTCGCGCAGTATACCTGCGCTGGATATGGAGTCCCTTTTGGCTCTCGAAGCCCGGGAAGCGCCGTTTCGCGATCACGACGGATTTCTTCTCTATCTCGCCAAGGAGTTGTCCTCTTCTGCCCTCAAAGAGGAGAGGCTTCTTCGTCTTGAGGCGCGCGAGGCATTGATCTGGCTGAATGAGACGCCGGAAGAGCAAGGTTCGTTTTGGCGTTAGCCTGGGCGGCACTCTTGCGGCAATTGCCTAATCGAAGGTCCTAAGATGCCGCCTTTGAGAGACAGCGCACGCTGCGACACGGGGTCACTTCTAAGATGATAGAAGAGAAATTGTCGCGTGGCGCCGCCAAATCACAAGGCTTTCAATGTAGATCAAGGGCCAGGAGATCCTGATCGAAGTCCTGAGCACGAAGGTCACGATCTCTAAAGGAAGCCTTTAATCGTCCGTTAGAGACGTTTGTCTACCGCTTGCAACCCATGCTCCTTTAAATACGTCAATTTTGGAAACAGGTTGCCTCCGAGGCCAGAATGAACGGAAATCGTCTGGATCCTTCCCTCACCGTTCCGCCATCAGTAAATGTTTTCGTGATCTGTGGACGTTTGAGCCCGGGTTGACCGCGGCCGAATGTTTCCTTCGACCGACGCAGCGGTAGGACGTGAGGAGCATTATTGCAGTGTCGGCTTAGCGGCCTGCCCCGCCTTCGCCAAGAGCCAATCTTCGACTCGGCGGATTTTGCTCAATAGTTCGGCGGCGTCGGCACGATCGCGCGCATAGTAATTGACGACGCTGCATGTCAGAAGTGCAATGGCAACTGCCGCGTCCGTAACGTCTTCGTCCATAAGCACTGCCGCCATCGTTTCGGCCAGCATCTTTGCGCGTGCAAGCTCATCGCCTGAGGGCTTCGCTAGCATGGGCGGTACAGGTTCTGTCATGCGACCTCGCTGTGAGCCGAGCAGATACATTTACCACTTTATTTCCCATACAATCAACCTTTGCGTGTAGAGGTTCAAACGCTTGCCGCAACTGATCTCCTCAAGTTAGCGCTATCAAGTCATTCGGTAGACCCTCACAACATTGTGGAGAGGAGGATCTTTTCTGCTACATTGCGGGAGTTAGTTCGTTTCATTGTGCAGATGCCCCAAGTCGATGTCAGTTGTAGATCTAGTTCCTGAAATTCCCGAATGGTTCTGGCAGATACGCTATGACCCGAACCACGACGCAGACTCGCCAACGCTGTTGGGAATTGAATGCGGGGCAAACTGCCCAAACTTCGCCCTACGAATTGCTGCGGCATTTCGGCCGTTACGTTCCCAACTTGCGGTCAAGCAATCTGTGGGACGATACAGAACATACGATCGAGGTCGATCAATATCAGCCGCTCGACCTTCTGCTCTTCAACCGGAATCAGAGCGCCTGGGGCGCCCATGTTGCCGTCTACACGGGTAACGATCGGGCACTTCATTTGAGCCGAAGGCTCGGCCACGCGGCTGTATGGCCGCTTGCGCATTTCGCGCAGCGTCCAGAATATCAGGTACTGGTCGGGGCGAAGCGGGCTATAGCTCTCGCGTCCGGTCGCTAAATTCCAGAAGTCGGGCACTATAAGGCGAACCCCTTCACTTCAAGATGCTGCGAGCGACATTCGTTAGTTCGCCTCGTTGCACGGCGCTCCCAGCCAACGAAAATAACCAGCCCGTAGTGGCGCTGGGAGGAATCCATGCCGACGCTCGATAGGCGCTACAATATCAGAATCGAGAACAAACCGACGTCCTCGCAGCTTTCGATCATTACGTTAAATCGCTGGCTAGAATATCTTCCCCAAGAGGTGCCCGAGCACGCCGATCGTTGCCTGCACAGCCATCCCGATCAGGCTGTCCTTGAGCTTCGTTCCATACTGGGTAACGATCGGCTTCAGGAGCGCCAACAGTACATTGACGCGAACCCGCGTGGCCTTCAACAGACGCCGGCCGGCTGAAACTTCGGCCTCGCGCTGATCTTTCTCTAGCGGATCGTCGAAGTCGCTGGCCTCGCGGATTGTCTTCTCCAACTTCTCCATCGCTGCGTCGGCGTCAGTATACTCCTTGCTGTTGTGGTTGATCGTGACGGTGCGATCCGATGCCGGCACGACCTTATCGAAATGCTCCTCGATGTAGCGCAGCAGTTCGCGCGTTGTCGGCAGGAAAATCTGCCGCGACACATCGGAAAATTAAATGTCGTGGTTGTTGTCGCGGTACAAGAAGTCCCTGCAAAAATCGTAGATGTCCAGTTCGCCGTTGCTCAACGCCCGAAGCAGGGCAACCCGCAGCGCACGGTGTTGTCCTGGGGCCATAGTAGTGTGCCGCTGCCGACCACGGGTCCGACCGTTTCTCTGCACTCCGCATATAACGTCGGAAAGTCAACGCGCGCTTCGAGGTCTGCAACGACGATCCGCTGCACCCTCGGCGTGTCGTCGATGTTGCGCAAGAAATCATTTAGGTGGTCCTTGAACTGATACTTTGCGCGCCGGTCACATTATCAGTCAGTTCGTTCGATAGATCTGCCATTACGCTCTCCTGCACCCCAAATGCCTGATTGGCCTTTCATAAGATGGCGTTCGATCGCGGTCACCTGTGGCAAATCGCGCGTCGATTTCTCTATGCAAGCTCCTGGTCTCAAGACCGTTCTGCGCACGCGCCACAGCCGCCATTTCTATGCTTCCGTAGGTTTAAGCGGTGTGAAGCGCCGATGGCAGCGTTCTGCAGCCTTGACCGCTGAGCTGACCACAAACCGAACAGCGGCATCCTGCGGGGACCTTGCACAAGTTCTCAACTGGCGTTGATCGCGGCCCCATGTAGTTGGTCATGTCATTCCAGAGGACACGTAGTGGGCAGTGCCAGCAACGCGGCTAGACGGGGCCAACCGCGCTCTCGCAAGAGGAGTCTCCCGATAGCCGCACTTGTTCCAACGCGCGCTCACCGTGTCCGATGCATGACGATGTGTGAAGATGCTGACAGGCTGCTTAAGACGAGCACGTTGCATTCAAACAGTTTCTCCTTTGGCACGACTAATGCTTTGGGTTCGTTGGCGGGGCGCCTGACCGACGATATCTGCCGGAGCAAGGCGATCTGTCGATCTGTCGATCGGTTAGCCAAAAGGATGGAGCATCCGACAGTTGACTTCGATCATGACCACATTCCTTACCCAGAACCAATCGCAATGGGAATTGTTAAAAGCCATGCCGATCCAGCAGTTGACGAACCATTTTGAAAACAATGCCGGGCCTCATCGACGGCGCGATCTGGCTTTCGTGAAAATTCTATTACGACTGCGGTCAAGGCTTCCGACGTCCCCATCTCGATCAGTCGTTCGCCTTCTGGCGCGGGTCCTGACGTGCGCCTTAGTAATAGGTGGCGTGTCAAAAGAGAGTCTTGCGAGCTCCATGCAACTCACCAGCTTTGCGCTTGGTAACGGCCTGCAAGTGGTCGTGATCCCGGACCATCGTACACCGGTGGTGACGCAGATGATCTGGTACAAAGTAGGCTCTGCAGACGAGCCGCCGGGCAAATCCGGACTCGCCCATTTTCTCGAACATCTCATGTTCAAGGGCACGGAGGAGCACGCGATTGGTGATCTTTCGCAGATCGTGCATCGCGTCGGTGGAGATCAAAACGCCTTCACGTCCACTGATTTCACTGCCTATTTTCAGCGCGTCCCGCGCGAACAACTGTCGACCATGATGGACCTCGAGGCCGACCGGATGACCGGCCTGGTTCTGAAGGACGAGAATGTGCTAGCCGAGCGTGACGTCGTGCTCGAAGAGCACAACATGCGGGTTGCCAACAGTCCGGAGGCGCGGCTGTACGAGCAGATGGAGGGAGCGCTCTACCTCAATCACCCCTATGGACGGCCGATCATCGGTTGGCGACAAGAGATCGAAAAGTTGGATCGCGAGGATGCGCTAGCATTCTACCGTCGCTTCTATGCGCCGAACAACGCGATCCTGGTGATCGCCGGCGACGTCGAGGTCGCCGACGTGCGTCCGCTGGTCGAGCACAATTTCGGCGCGATCCCGGCACGGCCCGCGATTCCCGCACAACGCATCCGACCGCAGGAGCCGGAGCCGGCCGCCCCGCGCACCGTCACGCTATCCGATCCGCGCGTGGAGCAGCCGAGCGTGCAGCGCATTTATCTCGCGCCCTCAGCTGCGACCGCGGCGCCCGGCGAGAGCGCGGCACTCGATGTGCTGGCGCAACTCATGGGCGGCGGCAATAACTCCTATCTCTACCGCGTGCTCGTGGTCGACAAGCCGCTCGCGGTCTCCGCCAGCGCCAGCTATTCGAGCACCTCGCTCGACCCGAGCCAGTTCTCGATCGCGGCCTCTCCCAAGCAGGGCGTCAGCTTTGCAGAGGTCGAGCAGGTCATCGACGGCGTGATCGCCGACATCGTGCAGAACCCGATCCGCGCGGAGGATCTCGAGCGGGTCAAGACCCAGCTCATCGCCGAAGCAATCTACGTCCAGGACGATCAAGCGGTGCTGGCGCAATGGTATGGTGGTGCGCTCACGACGGGCCTGTCCATCGAGGACATCCGCAGCTGGCCCGATCGCATCCGCGCCGTGACCGCCGAACAGGTGCGCGCCGTCGCGCAAAAATGGCTCGAGAAGAAGCGCTCGGTCACCGGCTACCTGATCAAGGACACCACCACCGCCAAGCGCGAGGAGAAGCGTTCGTGACCTATCCCTTCCTCCGCGTGCGCGGCATTGCGCTCTCCGTCGTCACCTCGATGGCTCTCTCTTTGGTGTCCATCTCGCCGTCACAGGCCGCGGCCAAGATCCAGCACCTGACCTCGCCCGGCGGCATCGAAGCCTGGTTCGTGCAGGACGCGACCGTGCCACTGATCGCGATGGAGTATTCGTTTGTCGGCGGCGCGTCGCAGGACCCCAAGGATAAACCTGGTGTCGCCAATCTCGTCGGCGACCTCCTCGACGAAGGCTCCGGCGATCTCGATTCCAAGACCTTCCACGAGCGGCTCGACCGCCGCGCCATCGAGCTCTCCTTCAACGCCAACCGCGACACCTTCCGCGGCAGCCTGCGCATGCTCCGCGACAACAAGGACGAGGCTTTCGACCTGTTGCGGATGGCGCTGACCTCGCCGCATTTCGACACCGCCGACGTCGAGCGTATCCGTTCCCAGGTCATCTCGGGCCTGCGCCGCGACACCACCAATCCGACCGCGCTCGCCAGCCGTAAACTTTCCGAGATCGCCTTCGGCGATCATCCCTACGGCCGGCCGACCAGCGGGACGCTGGAAAGCGTGCCGACCATCACGGTCGCCGACATGAAGGATTATGTCGGCCGCGTGCTGGCCAGGGACACGCTGAAGGTCGCGGTCGTCGGCGACGTCGACCCGGCAACCCTCGGCAAGCTGCTCGACAGGACGTTTGGCAGCCTGCCGGCCAAGGCGAACCTCACACAGGTCCCCGACGTCCAGCCAGCCGCACCGCCGCAGCGCGCCTTCGTGCCGCTCGACGTGCCGCAGACCGTGATCACCTTTGGCGGCCCCGGCGTGAAGCGCAGCGATCCGAACTTCATGGCCGCCTACGTCGTCAACCACATCCTGGGCGGCGGCGGACTGCCGTCCCGGCTCTATCGCGAGGTGCGCGAGAAGCGCGGGCTCGCCTATTCGGTGTTTGAAGCGCTGCTGTGGATGGAGCATTCGGCCGTGTTCATCGGCAGCACCGGCACGCGGGCGGACCGCGCCGGCGACACCATCGACGCCATCGAGAGGGAAGTGCGCCGCATCGCCGAGGAGGGACCGACGCAGAAGGAGCTCGACGAGGCCAAGTCCTACCTCAAGGGCTCGCAGATGCTCGCTCTCGACACCTCATCCAAGCTCGCGCAGGCGCTGCTGCAATATCAGCAGGACAAGCTGCCGATCGATTATATCGAGAAGCGCAACGCCATCGTCGATGCCGTGACGCTGGATGACGCCAAGGCGGCTGCCAAGCGCCTCTGGGGCCAGGGCCTCCTGACCGTCATCGTCGGCCGCGCAGCGGCGCAGCCGCTTGCCGCACCCGCGACGAACTCGAACTGAACTGCCTTGTGGCTAGTCGCGCTCCATAAATCTAACTCGCCACCGCCATGACTGTGCACGAAGAGAAACAAACATTCCCCTTGCACGTTGTTTGATGAACTGCGCTTCGGGCAATCAGAGGTGAAACCGTGCAAGCAATGCGCCTGGTCCAAGCGGCGATCTGGGACTATGGTGGTTTCAGGGTAGCAGGTGACATCCGAAGCAAAACCAAGCTCCCCGCCCGGTCTGGTGGTCTAGGCCGTCGAGGGGACGGGGAGCAGTGCGACAGCCACACCCGTCGCATCGATCAAGCTAGAAATGTCATGTGGGGATCTTGTGAACTCGGGCTTCCTATTAATGGACTTTAATCCTGTCCAAGGGAAGGCGCAGCTCTGCTGCGCGTTCCTCGCGATCCTTCTTGCGAAACTCGTTCTCCCGCCGCTCGAAATCAAGCAGCTCCTTCCGGGCCGCCTCTAAGAGCCGATCAAGCGGCGCCTTACCTGCTTGCGTGCGTTCGATCATGACTTACCCCATCTACGAGGGCTCCCAGCATATGGAAGAATTGGAACAGCAGAAAGGTTCGGCGTCGGAAAGTTACAAATTTGTGACGGCAGCACGCTCCACGTTCCAGTCAACAGTACTATTGCGCTCATCAGTGCCGTGACACCGACGGCAGGGAGCATGGTCGGCATAGCCATATGCCCTTTCAATAGCCACCATAGCCGAGAACTAACAGCTCCGGCCGCCGGACAAACATTGCCGCCAGATCCGTCTCTTGCGGATCTTCATGGAGACGCCCTTGGATTTGCATTGCGCAGACTGGCGCCGGCCGGATTCGCCTGATTGAGATGCGTCTCGTGCAGAGTGGCGGATAGAAGTCCCGGCCGCGCAGATCGTTGCCAGTAAAGACCGAGCCTTTCAGCGAGGTCATTCGGAAGCTCGCGCGCAACAGCGCTGACGTTCCGAAATAGACCTCTTTAGGGTGCGCCATGCTGAAGTCGAGGCCGGGTGAAGTCGGCGTCCTGAAAGGAAATCGCATCCGCGCTGCCACGGTCGAGGCGGATCGTTGATCCGCACCAAGTATCCTCCGAGCCGCGCAGCCTTGTGAGCGAATTTGTCCTCTTATTGGGGAGCGAGAACGACACTATGTTCCGGGACGGCAGCGCTGACCGCGATGATAGGCGAAAGAAATGGCCTCAACACCTAAATGCTGGGGCCGTGAAGGTCCTTGGCGAGTGCACCCACATCGCTGTTAGGCGCAGGGACGAGAGAGCTGCCCCCAAGCAGGCAGTAACGTTGTTCTCATGCCTGGACTCAAAGCGCCTCAACATGGCGACCAAACCCGGATGGCTCGGCGCTCTGCGTCCCAGCTTGACTAGGGTCGCTCGATGTGACGACGCCCGATGGCAATAGTGAGCACGACCCATTTCTCTCGTCGGCACAATAAGGCACTTGCCGCGGGGTGGAGCCCGTGGACGACGTCTCTATTTCATCTGGACGTCCTGCAGGAGACGATGGGCATCATGCCAGATATTGCGTGGCTTATCTTCTTGCGGACCCATCCGGTTTACATGAAGTCATCATCGTACGAATCCTGCCAGGTATTTGCTGCGCTCTCCGACACCACGGCATCACTGCTCTCACTTTCCTCAGCCTTGGCAAGATATTGTGCGGGCTTGTTCGCTCGCTGCCATTCACCGTCGCCGTTCTTCGTCCACTTATCGGGATGCTGGGTAGGGTCGAGCAGCATCGTCGAGTTACTTACTTCGACAAAACCCAACGCCGTCGCGCGGGCTTTCGCTTCCGGGTTGACAGGATTTGAGAGGAGCAACGGCCGTTCGCCGTCGAGCCGCAGTTGGTGTTCCAGCAGAATGTCACCTGCGTTATCGACAAGCGGATGTGTAACTCGAAAATCTACAGTGGATGTGGTTTCAGTTCGCCCCGGAAACTGTTCCCGCCAACTTTCGCCTTCGAACAGACGGCTCATGCTGGATCCCCCATCCGTTCTTAGAAGTCCGACACTTTGGTTGCCTAACTGATAGCTGAAATATCGGGCGCTTTCCGAATCGGATCCCTTGCCGTGGCGATAAGCAACGTATGCCGTGCGCTCTGCCTTCAAGGACACGGATCGTGAGTACTGCTGTGGGTTCGCGGCGATATATTCGATCTCATCGCCGTGAAAGTCTTGCACTTTTTCCTCGAATGACGACCTTGAGATCTCCACTATAGGAGGTTTGGGAACGAGGGAGTACGGCCGTGTTGTCGCGGACGAGCCGGCGTAAGAATCCGGTCCCGCCAAATGCATATCAGCAAACATCTCCGCGAATCTGTGGCTGTCAGCGTTAGTTTGTGCGTCGCTGGTTGCTGCTCGTCTCATTTCGTCAGCCTCGCCAACACGCGCGGAGTGAATATCGGATGAGCCAACGCTTCGGTTATACATGCTGGTTCGCATTCCTATCGGAAGTGTTTTGCAGTTAGCCTGGGTTCGTCAGGCCCCGCGCAGATTGATAGGCGTGCTAGCTGACAACGAGCTGACGCAGGCATCAAGCGTCCGCAGCTTCCACGGAAGGCCGCGCTATCGCGCCAACGTAGCAGGCTCGCGCGGCGGCGGTTGCAAACTGGCGCTCGCAGTGTCGGTCTTCCCATCGAGCGCGAGCGAGAGCTTGAGATTGTTGCGCAACATCTGGTTCTCCGGTTCTGCTATGAGAGCTTTCCGATATAGCGCCTGTGCCTCATCATGGCGTCCCTCATTGTCGAGGATAACGCCTTTGGCGTTCAATGCACGCATATCGTTCGGAGCCACAAGTAAGACGTTGTCGAGCGCCTCAAGCGCCTCATGCGGCCGTTTTTGTGCCAGCAAAGCCTGCGTAAGACCGATTACCGCGTCGACATTCCCTGGTTCCTGCTTCAGCGCCTCCCGCAAGGCGTCCTCATCGCCATCCCGATCAACGGCGCGCGCAATGCGTTCGCGCATAGCTGGATCGATATCACTTGCGCCGAGCAACTTCGGCGGCGACGTCTCCTGCACCGAAAGGGCTGGCTTCTCGGAGCTGGCGCAGCCGCCGGCGAGCAGGACTGCGAGGAGAGCCGAGCACGAAACCGCACGCAATGACCACGACCGCGGCGGCACTGTCTTCTCATGTGTGCTCATGCCGTTGTTCTCAACTGTCGATCGAGCCCCGTGCTCTGTCCGCCGGCTGGCGTGGGGTTGTCGCGAATTTCCTTCGACGGAGTTTTATGCGGTGCTGCTGCCAGCTTGATGGAACCGACGGGCTGGATCGTAAAATCCGAGGCGAGTTCCTGATAGGACAGAACAGCGAGATCGATTGCGTTGCGGGTGAGAAAGCCGCGGACGAAGCGCCGGATATCCATTGAAACGAGGACGACGGGATGGGTCTGACCCGGCGCTATGCTCGAATGGATCTGGCGCATTTGGGCTAGCAGCATCTCGCTTTGCCGGTCCTCTAGAACCAGGTAGGGGCCGACAGCGGTATCGCGAACCGCACTGCGCACGATATCCTCACTTTCACGTTCGATAATAAAGGCGGGTACGACACGCTTCGCGTTGGCATGACGGTGACAGATCTGCCGTCTAAGGCCGGAGCGAACATATTCCGTGAGTAGTGCGACGTTTTGCTCACGTTCACTCCATTCGGCCAATGCCTCCAAAAGGAGCCGGGTGCTCCGGATCGGGATGCCCTCGTCCAGCAGGCGACGCAGCACATCGGCGATCCGTGGAATCGGCGTCGTACGTAGCACCTCCTTTACTAGATCGGCATATTCCTGCTCCATCCGGCTGAGCAGTTGGCGCGTCTCCTGGATGCCCACCAAACGCTGTGCATAGCGAGTCAATACCGAATGGACGCGCAATGCTAAGATTTCGCTGGGTCGGTGATGCCCGATACCGGCGGCTTTGAGAGCCGGTGCATGTTTTTGTTCTATCGAGATCCGTTTCGTCTCTGGATCATGCCGAAACGGAATGCCACTCAATTCAATGTTCGCCAAGTCGTCCGCGAGCGCGAGCTGCGTCGGGTCAATCACATCTTGTTCGACCGGGACGCCCTCGACGTCTATTCTGAATTGAGACTCGGATAACTGCTGGTCGACCTGGACAGGGATGCGGGGTACCGTGATGCCGAGATCTGCTGAGACCAGTCCCGAAATGCGTGCAATGTGCTGTCGCAATTCGTCTTGACTTATGGCCTGCATCAGGCTCGGTGCAAGAAAAAACCCGATCGGAAGTGCCTCCGCAGGCACGGCTTGGTTGTCAGGCTGGGCTGAAGCCTTAGCGGTGACATTGGCGGCTTTCTTGTCGCCTTGCACGCCTGCCTTGACGAACGACCCCATGGCCAAGACGCCGGCCAACACGAAAAACACGGGCAGAGGGAAGCCGGGAATGAGCCCCATTACAAGCAAGACGCAAGCTGCCAGCCGTAACGCGCGCGTGCTGGCCGTCAGCTGATCTACAATGTCGGCGCCAAGATTGAGGCCGGCGGCCCCATTGACACGAGTGACAATAGTCGCAGCTGTGATCGAGAGCAGTAGCGCCGGGATCTGCGCAATTAACGCATCACCTATTGTCAGCAGCGTATATTGATGCACCGCCTCGTCGAGGGGCATGCCCTTGGAGAGCAGGCCGATGGAGACCCCGCCCAGCATGTTGATGCAGATCACCATCAACCCCGCTATGGCATCCCCCTTCACGAATTTCATGGCGCCGTCCATGGCGCCGTAAAGCTGGCTTTCTTTCTCCAATGCGGCCCGCCGGCTGCGGGCTTCGTTCTGATCGATATGGCCGTTTCGTAGTTCCGCGTCGATCGCCATCTGCTTGCCTGGCAGAGCGTCGAGCGTGAAGCGCGCCGCCACCTCGGCCACACGTTCGGCGCCCTTCGCCAGAACGATGAATTGCACCATGGTCACGACGAGAAAGATGACAATGCCGACGGCGATATTTCCCGAAATTACAAAGTCGCCGAACGTGTGAATGATGCTGCCGGCATCCCCCTCGGCCAGAATCAGCCGCGTTGTTGCGATGGTGAGCGCCAGACGGAATACGGTGGAGATCAAGACGACGCCCGGCAGGGACGAAAAATCAACCGGCCTGCTGATGTGTAGAGCAACCATCAGAAGTAGTATCGCGAAGCCCAGATTGAATCCGATGAGCGTATCGATCGCAATAATCGGGATCGGCATGATCATCATACCGATCGCCAGAAGCAGCAACAATGTGACCATCAAATCCGGGTTGGCCGGCGCGCGCGCGACGAAGTTACGCAGGGCGTTGGTCATGGAAGCTCTTTTGATGGCTGTTTGACAACGACTGTGCTGCTACGCAACGAAACATAGCTTTGGAAAGTTGCCCGCGCTTCGTCCATGCGTCCGGCCCGCCGCAGGGCATGGCTACGCAAGAGCGTCAAGGGGAGGCGCGCCCACGGCTGGTCGTCGAGTATGTCCAGTCTATCCAGGATCACCAGTGCTTCATCGCCGAGCCCCTCCGAGATGAGCGCATAGGCGAAAATGCGGAGCAGGACGACATCTTGAGTATGGTCATGAACGACGAGCCGCAACAGAGCCAGGCTTTGTCCACTCTGCCCGCACGCGAGATGAATATAGGCAAGTGCGCAGAGCAAATCGCGTTCCTGCCCGGAGATCAGCAGGTCATCGCCGGTCTTGGAAACGTCCATCGGTGGGACAAGACTGACGAGTTGCGTTCCGCCCGTTTCGACCATGGCTAGCCTTGGATCAAACTGTTCCGGTTCTGTCTGAACCGAATCAAGCGCTGCAGCTCCTGCTGCAGGGCCACGAGACCTTCGCGCGCCACGGAAATCTCTGGCCTGGCCGACAGTGTGCCGGCTAGGCGTTCCAGAAGGGCACCATGCTGCTCTGCCCGGAGCACGTCCGGATAACGCAGGCGGGGCGTGACAAAGGAGAGCAGGCCATGTGCGAGACTACGAGAGTAAAGCAAGGCCAGAACCGCGCGCGGGTCGATCTCGCTGGCTTGGTTCCGCATCTCGTCGAGACCCACCGGTGTAACTGCATCGATATCGTTGACCGCCAGCATAGCTTCGACCGCGACGTCGATCGGCAGATCCGGCGCGTGCATGTCTCGGCCAATCGAGGCATGCGTGTTGCCTTGATCTACATGAGTATCATCGATCTCCATATTATTGACTTGACCAATGGCGGGCTTGATGACTGGCGCCAGGTCGACGGGGGGCATGATCTGCGAATAGGAGCTGGACTCTACAGGGTGGGACAGCTTCGCCATGACGGTCTCCTAAATCTTTCCTCCGGGTCGAAAATCCTTAGTAGGGAATGGCGGCAGAGCGGCCATTCCGGCTCAGCAACAGACGTCGTTCCTCGATTCGACTGAGTGTCCATCCATCATTCAACAGCGCGCCGACGAAATACTTCTGCCCCTTGATAAGGAGATAGGGCTGAGCTCCGCGCCAAACAGCTTCGACGGCGATTGAGGATGGCGCCTTCTCCTCCTTGACGGCCACCCCGTTCACCAGTGTTAGCGCGCCATTCGTACGACGATCGAACCATTGCTGGGCCTTCTGCCAGCTAGCGACCATGGCAGGCGTAACCGTGCCCTCGGCGGTCACAACACCTAACCCGGAACCGATCTGGATATTTAGCAGCCCGGCTCTATCAACTTCCTCTTGCAGCACCTCGGCCGCTGCATGGATGGTCCGATCATCAGGCCGGTTGATGGTCAGCTTGGGAAGGGGTTCGACGGCAGCCCCGGAAGGCGCACTCGGTGCGCCAGCGTTGTTGAAGAAGATGGTCGAGGCAGTGACGGTCCCCAAAATGCCGACCAACAGAACGGCGAGTGCCGGGATCGACACGCGCGGGGTGTCAATCGCACGAACGGGCGCTGCATCCTGTGCCGACCAGCGCATAGACATCGCGCCCGCATGAATGACAGCCGGAAGAGAAACAACAACGCGCTGGCCTGCAGCAATATTCCCGTGACCCTCTATGTCGCATCCCGCTGCAATCGCCTCGATCTCAATGGAATTGCCAACAAGGTTGATCCGGAAATGCTGCGGATCGAGCCCTTGTTCGACGAAGATCATATCAGCATCGAGGCCACTACCGATCAGACTCGTTCCGACAGCGGACAGGCCGGTCAGTCCGGAATAAAGTCCAGATAGCACCTCGAAATGGAGGGAAACGGCTTCACTCAATGATAGTCTCCTGAACAAGGAGAGAAGCCGTGACGGCTCATTCCAAGTCGACAAATTATTCGCACGACCACCAAGCCGGGAAAAGCGGGGCGGTGGTCACGCCCCGCTTTCCACGTTACTGAACGCGCTCGTCGGCCGCTTTTTTCTCGGTCTGGAGTTGCGTCGAAACTATACGCAACTCGATATCCTTCGCCATCGCTTCATTGCTAATACGTTGCAGCTCGGCGATTTGCGCTTGGAAGGTCCCAGCATGAATAACCTCATTGGCAACAGACCCTCCATTGGCGGAATTAGAACCGGCGTTGCTGCCACCCGATTTTTTGTCACCAGAAGCCTTGTTATCATCTACGTGGTGATCAGCCTGATGACTGCCACCACTAACTTTATCAACCATGTCATTCACCTTTCTGCTTGAATTTGCGGCCGCTGAGGGCTGCGCTTTCCTGACGTCGAACCATTCTGGCGTCAGGTATCCTCTTCTGTTTCGGCCATGGCGTCATCGATCAGGGACATCCCATGGCTCGCAATTTGCATTGCGACCGAGCCAAGAGCCGCTTCGAACGCTTCTTGCTGAGTGGCAGGCTGTTCGGCGGAAAGCTGCTGGTTAACAACATGATTGGCGCCAACTCTGCTTTCGATTGCTCCGGACATCTTGTGCTCCAACGTCTGTTCCCGATACGGTCGAGGCCGCATCACCATTGTCTTAACGCTAATAGGATCAGCTTTCGACAAGCTGACGAGCCCCAGAAGGATTCGCAGCGATCCATTGGCGAGTGCACCAGTTTCGCTGGCGAAGCGGGGGAGGTGAGCGTCCCTGCTCAAGGTGCTTCTGCACCCGAGCGGGGAACCCTTGATCAGTCTCGTCGATTGCTTCGTTCTGCCGACCGAGACGCTACACCGGCTGCTCCGTTTACGTTTCGACGCCAAAACAACGAGGGAGGAGCGAAATGCCTTTCCCGCGCTCGCGGCAGGTGCGCAACCGCGCCTGCGCAGTTGCCACCAGACCGTTGAGCGCTCTGGTCCCCTCGAGGGCAATGAAACGTGGCGCACCGCAACGCATGACGAGCGCGCTTCCTGCCGCCAAGCCTTACGATATGACGCTCAGTGGAGACGTTGAGGCACCGAAAGTCGCTTTTGAACGCAGCGAGGCGGCCAAAGCCTCGAGGTTCTCGCGCTCTCGCCATCATAACGAGACCACTAAATTATCCCCGGTGCGCAGGCATTGACGCGGAGGCGGCGCAAGTTCGTCCGTTAGGCCGCACTCCGTGAACGATGCCGCGTGCGGACTACTTGGCAACGCCTGCGGCTAGCATGGGGCCAGTCTCTAGGCGCTCCTTTAGATCATTCAAATAGTTCTCCGCATAGGATTGCGCCTCCGAAACCGTCAGGTCGACGGCGCCCGTTGCTGTTTCCTCGAGCACCTTCTTGGCTAGCCCGTCGCGCAGCGCGAGTTTGACCTCAGGGCCGGAAATACAGCCCACCGCCTGCGCCGCGAGACTTAGGCCAGCTTCCTCCAGTGCCTTCTTCATATTGCCTCCGCTAATGGCCGTGTGCACTAGATTCGCCGCTTGTGACTCGCACTCGAGCAGCATTGATGCAAGATCGGTCAATTCGCCCAGGCCAGGAATGAAGCCTAGCACGCCGACCGCCGTCGCAGCCCAATCAAGCACCTTCGAGCCCACCTTGAGCACGTCGTCGAGTGCGTGCATGAGGAGCCCGCCATTCTTCTTCGGAGACTTGATATCGGGCTGATCGGCAAGGCCCATCATCATGTCCGCGGCGGCGGACTGCTCGGCTGCGGTTGTGGGAACATGGGTCTTCGTCTGCTGAACGGTGCGGTTCGCAGCCGACATGTTGCTGTAGAAGTGCGTGAAGTCGTTGTTGCTGATGTTGCCTGAATCGACCGTATGCCCGCCACCTAAGTCGAGGAGCCGATGATGGGTCTTGTAACCCGTAATCGAATTGTTCAGCAAACCGAACAATAGGGGATCCGACAGCAGCTGGGAAGCTGCTTGCCGCACCTTTGGGTCGAGGCTCTTGTCGTCGGCCATCTTCGCCAGCTTGTCCCGGGTCAGGTCGCCGTCTCCGAAGAAGGCGCCCTGATTCTTGTTGATTGTGCCGAGCGTATTGAGTTCGGATTTTGTGAGGCTCAGCGACGAGGAAGCGACTTGCAGGAAGTCCTCTTTGTGAACTTTATCTATTGTGCCACCGTACAACTGCTTCCAGCTGTCCGCGTGGTCGAGGAAGTATTGAGCCGCCGCGATGACCTGAGGCGGGCATTTACCGGTTTCGGCATTACCGTCGACAATCTGCCGGAAATCAGCCAGGCTCAGGTCCTTGGGCAGGTTGTCGGAATACCGATAAAGCTCGCGCAATGCATCGTTCAAGGTCATGACAGACACTTGCCCGTTTCCAGTGCCGTCGGATGGAACATAGCTATGCTCGTAGCCTTGCGCTTGCCGCTCTTGGAATGCGGCCACTTGAGAGTGATGGTCAGAGAATTCGGACAGATCCTTCGCCTTGATCTTGCCGCCGCAGCGACCATCGCCCTGCGAACCGATCGCATAGAATAGCTCCGGATCCTGCTGCAATCCTTCGATCGCCGCCTTCAAATCCGGTGGCGTGGAGGGATCGTTGGCCTTGTCCCCCAGCGAGTCCCAGCTCAGCGGGCATTGGTCCTTGTGACGGTTCAACACTGCTACGATCTGTAGTTCGGTATCGGTCAGCGTGCCGCCGTTCCAAGTGATCCTCGAGCTTGCGATGGGTGCCGGCGCGACGACATTAGAGTCGGTCGCACTGGTCGGTTGCGGATCCTGCTCCAATTCTGCGATTGCTGCCTTTAGATCCGCTGGCACCAGATCGAGCGGGTCTTGCGGGTCTTGCGGGTCCTGTGGGTGCTGCGGCAACTCTAGCGCGGACTTCAGATCAGAGGGCAGCAGATCCTGTAGCTTGGAGGGATCAATGGCCTTGTCTTCGAGCGAATAACTGGACAGCGTCGATTCGAAGTTCGAAAATGCGCTTTGCTGGGTCAGACCGTGCGTCTGCGCAGAAGGTCCCAGAGCCAACGTGACCCCGGAAGCAAACGCGGACTGTGGCAGATTCGTGCTGCCGGCTGGCGAAAGATTGCTGAGCGACATAGTGCATCCTCGGGCGTGACAATGAAGGACCGCCACGGGTGCATCTTTGTGGCGCCGCTGTCTTCAAGACGAATGACAAGCAAGACATGATGGAAGTGTTGGCCGAGCTCGTACACTGCATGTCGGCTCACAAAACCACCATGCCCTGCCCGCCGACTTTCATTTCCATTACGGTCAATAGACGACAGCGACGTCTAGAGACCCAGCTTCTCATGTTAGGAGGGTTAGCTTTCGAGAAGCTGACGCGTCTCAGAGCGCCCCACAAATGACAATGGCAAAACCAGATCAATTCTGCCGAAAGTTGCAGCGTACTCTCGACGTGGCTGATTAGCTCAGGCGCGGCCACGATGCTCTGTTGACGCGGTTCATCGTTGTATGGTGTCGCTCTGGCCCCACGGTCGAGAGCGACGAAACACCTTTTCGAGGACGGCCCGCTTACGATTCGCTGAGCGTATGCGAAGTCGTCCCCGATCGTCCGGCGATGGCGTCTACCGACACCAGCTTCTATGTGGACCTGCCCTTAAGGCACCATGTGGAGAAAAGGCCAAGCTGTCATCGGCGATGTTGCGACGGATCAGAAGGGTCCGTATCCATGCTTGGCAGATCGTCGTTAGATTGCTAGCGGGCCGGCACAGACGATTTGATTGTTCACCAGCAGCACGGATGGGCCTTTTCTACGATAGCCTCGCAAGGCGCGAGTTTAGGGTAGGCGGTTCATCTGATGCGGTATCGCAGAAGTGAACCGCGCGGCCCCAGACGATGCTGTCACCGATGTGGGGCCGAGGGCCTTCACAGTTCTTGCCCGAGGTCGATAGCATAACCATCGCAGAAAGCGGCCCCCGTTATCACCGATGGCGGGGATCCAACCTTGCCCAGAGTCAGGAATCCGATCTCGTTGGCCTACAGCAAGGCCTTAGGCGGTCTGCACCCTTTGCGTGGTGATGCTCAACAATTCCAATCCGTTAGGGTTCCTGTAACGATTGGCGAGCTTTCGGAACAATTCAGCGACGTCCTGTGGTTCAACAGCAAATTCTCCATAGTTGGGATCGAACAACGTAACCATTCCGCCCGACGCCGATGTCGCAACCAAATGTCTTTGATGTCTTCCATCCCGTTCGAAACGCAAGCTGAGCGCATACGATCTCCCATCGGTGGTGATTTTGTCCGCCAAATCCGAAAAGCTCGCACTATCACCGAATGTGTATTCGTTTCCTGTTTCGGACGGGTTCAAGCCGGCTTGCCTTAGTACGGTGGCCCTTGCCGTAAAACCTGCGGCAGAACTTTCTGTCTCCTCATCTTGCGCGGATTCCATAAGGCTCTCATAATCTTCC
Source organism: Bradyrhizobium sp. UFLA05-153 (assembly GCF_054185185.1). Taxonomy (NCBI): domain Bacteria; kingdom Pseudomonadati; phylum Pseudomonadota; class Alphaproteobacteria; order Hyphomicrobiales; family Nitrobacteraceae; genus Bradyrhizobium; species Bradyrhizobium sp. UFLA05-153. The sequence continues at coordinate 48,760 of NZ_JBBIAM010000014.1, read as the reverse complement.
TGGCGCGTAGCCGCTGAGCGGTGCCCGTCAGATCCGGGCCGCAGCGCAGTCATCCGGGATCTCGGGCTGTTCGGGAGATTGCTGAGCCATCCTGCAGTGAGCCCAACGCAGATGTTAATTTTGTTCGCCTCGCGCAATTCGGCTGTCCTGTGTTGGAACACGGAGGTGCTCCCCCTCGGTGAGGAGGACGAGTCATCTGCCTTGCTGGCGCAGCAGCCCATTCTTTCGGGCAGATCGCCAAGTGCTTTATCAAACCTGTCGCTGTTTACAGACTTGCTCAGCTCGTCGGTTTGGCCAGCGAGTGTGGATGAGTGGCTGATTCGATTTAGCATGTCGATTTCGCCCTTGCTAAGGTTGCGTCGCCCCCACATTGCAAACGTTACTCAGTCAAGCTGACGGCGAGCTGACTGGCCGGTGTTGCTCAGCTCATAGAATAGCCTTGGGAGAGCAGATCCTATCAGCGTCAAGTTCATGCTTTGGACGATTTGACCAAAGTTTGGACCCAGCGAGCTTATGGCACGCTCGCCACCGACCGGCGAGACGATGTAATGCCGACGCGGTACACGTCTCGTACGAGACTACGCGCCGGAAATGCTTTGCGATGAAGACGCGGTTCTGGCGATCGACGAGGCCGGCCGTTTGAAGCAGGGTAAGTCGTCATGCGGTGCGGCTCGTCAGTCCACCGGCTCAGAAGTCAAATCACCAATTGCTAGATCGGCGGATTGGCGTGCTATGTGCGCGCGGCGTGGCCATGCCTTGTTCGACTATGCAATCTACCTGCCAAAAGGAATGGATGAACGACCGTGTTCGCTACAGCGCATGCACGGGCGATCTGCGCTTTGCGACAAACCAAAAAATTGCGCGTCGCACGATCGTTGGCGCTATCGTCGCAGAGGTCCCCTTCTCGTTCGTTGCAGCGGACAGCTTGTATGGCAGGGGAGAGATCAAAACTTTGCTGCGCAACGCGCGCAACAGCCGTGTTCTGGGTGTTGCGTCCAAATCACCTCTTCCATTCCTGGGCGGCCGATCGCCAGCACCGCCGCGGCAATCGCGCAAAGCCTTGCCGCGCATGCCCGGCATCGCCTGTCGTCCGGCAGCCGGACCAAAGGTTCGCACTAGCACGACTGGGCATATGTCGAAGAAGCCGATCTCTGTAAATAGGATCGACCTTGCCAGGGAAGGGACGTGAGGATCTTCTGATCCGCCGCAATATTGCCAACGGCAGCTTGGCTTTAATTCCACGTACGGCAAGAGCTCGATGTCGCCAGGCGCTCCTGCGGTCGGCGACATCCCTAAGGTCCACAACGCGGGTAAGCTCCAGTCGCGGGCTAAGTGTGAAACGCCTAGCCGGTGCGCTAACCTGGCTTCCAGTGTCCGGCCCAAACGCGAGTGTCCAGCCCATGCGGTTGGATACGAATGTAACCCTCTTCTCGCCATTCGGCCGTGTGGGGTACGCCTAGGACGGAGAAAGTTGTCGGCGAGCCCGCGCTGGGCAGGACCCCTGCGCTTCTTAGCATATTGATCTGGGCGGGCGAGGCCGTCTGGCCGGCGAAGACCCAGTTGGCGCTCACCCGATGTCCGTTTTCATCGACAAGATTTCCGAGTTCCGGCGGCGCAGCCCCAGCGGGCGACGAGGGCCTGGCTTGCGATGGCCCGGCTTCATTCGTCTGTGCACTTCGATCGTGATGGATGAGATGAACGTCATTGGGCCCCCCTGGCCCCAACTCGGCCGTGTAGCGCTCACCCCGGATCACGTAGCTCATTCTCGGCTGGTCATGGTCCGGCAAGAGGCCCAAGTGACTCAGTTTGTCGACCATCCCCTCCGGGGCAGGCTGGGTGTGGTGAGAAAAGTTGCTGGGAACAGCATGCGAGACATCATACATCTCTGAATCGCCGACCGTGGCAGAGGGCTCCCCAACCCCCGATGATGGTCCGGGGCGATCCGCGGCTGGCGCATGCTGCTCATGCTCCAAGCTCAAGTGTGGCGAATGAGAATGCCCCGTGTCAAGGTAGGGCGAATAGGGATGCCCGACGTCGAAGTATGGTGAATAGGGCTGCCCTTGCCGCACTGGCGGGGTTGCAGCATGTGGCGCAGCACCATGTTCCTGCTCGCTGAGCTGGTGCTCGAAGCCCGTTGGATCCGCGGGCGAGTGCGCGGATGAGCTGCCTTGTGGACTCGCGTTGGGTGTGTTGACTGGGTTAACATCCATCCTGTCGCTCCTTTACTATGAGGTGGCTCGAGCTCATCTTCAAAGAAGACCATTTGCATAATAAAGAGGGCGGTCGCGTTCAGCCGCAGCCCGCAAGCAACCGCCAAAAATTCCATTGCGGTCATTTGGCGGCAGCGCTCGTCTAGATATTCGACTTCTTCAGACCTTAGGAGGAGTTGCTTTCGAGAAGCTGACGAGCCTTAAGGGGGAAATCACAAATCGCCGCTGGCCTTCAGCTTGCTTTATCCTCGATGTCATCGCTGACCCGCCCCTTGTGCGGGCGCGATACCGTCCTGACGCAGCACGTCCGACGAATACGGGCCTTCGGGTCGTCCATCGCGAATGACCATTGTCGAGGAACCACGAAACAACATTAGCACCGAATCCCGCGGCGGCATCTCGGCGGCGCGTGGCCGCGCCTGCGCCTCCGCAACTAGACCCTTAAGCGTCTGGTCGACGAGCGCGATAAAACGTGGAGGACCACCGACCAGGACGAGGCCATTTTCCGGGGCTGGCGTCACGATGTAACGATCGTCGGAAATGTTGAGTGTATCGAGCGTTGCTTTGAACGAATCAAAGCTGATCGGAGTGAGTACAAGCAGACGACTTTGCGCTTCGTTTGCAGCAGACACATAGAGCACGAGTCCATCATAGTACCATTGAAGATTATACAGATTGGTCAAACGGTCGAGGAACTCGCGTGGTGGTAGATCCGGCATGCGCCCGCGAACGCGACCCTTCACCTCGGCGCTAACGTTGACTTTGATATTGAGGTTGTTGCCGAACTCCTGCAGCGCGGCAGAAAGTTCCTGATCGAGAACCGTATAGCTGTAAGGTGTGGATGGCAATGACAGAGATGCGCCGGGCGCCCTGTCCATTCCGGTGCCAACGAATACTCCGACGCACATAGCTCTCTTCAGAATGTCCAGCACGGTGGATCGAATGAGCATTCTCGCCTCTTGCGGCTGAAGACCTAAGGACTGAAATTCGTTCTACGTTGGTGGTTACATGTGATTTTTAGATGACGGCATCTGCGCCGAGTTCGTCAGCTCGTCGTCAGCTTGCCTCTCCAGGATGTTGACCCATTAAGGGTAGCGATCGGCTAGCCTGATCCCATATTGAAGGAGCAACGAGTTCTTGCATGAAGTTGGGTGCTGCGCCGATCCCTCCTGGTTTGACCGACGGACTGTCCAAGGTTTCTTCTCCGACACCGGCGGGCGAGCAGGACGAGTTTCAGCGGGCTCTTCTACAGGCGGCTCCAAATCAAAGTCATGCTGCACCGCCAGTGACAGATAGAACGCTGGCCCTCGGCCCGCCATCGGAGGTCCAGCGCACAACAACGCAGACGGGACCGCTGGGAGAGAGTGTCCTCCAGAAACTTTCTTCGCTATATCGAGGCAACGCGGTTGCGCCCGTCGCGGTCAGTGATGGAGCAACTCTTCCGAAAGTTGTCCATCCTGGACCAGCGGAGCAGCCCCTTTTATTGCAACCGGGTACGACGGGAACGTCTATTCCGGGCGGACCGCAAGGCGTGGATGGTTTCTCGACGATGGTGACCCATCTGAAAGGCATCTACAACAACGCGATTGAGGTTTCTCTTGTCTCCAAGAGTACCAATAGCGCCGGCTCATCTTTGAACAAGCTGCTATCAGCGGGCTGAGTGACGTGAATGATTGGTTCGATCAGCGCGAAAGCGGCCGCGATCGTCGATCCAATCGGCGGTTTCATGCTTTTGTTGTGCTGCCGCTTGTCCTTGCCCTGGTCGGGTGCAAGGCCGATCTCTACACGAAAATACAGGAGCGCGAGGCAAACGAGATGCTCGCGCTCCTCCTAAACAACAGCGTCGATGCCGTCCGTGTTGCCGCCAAAGACGGAACCAATACGATCCAGGTCGAAGAAAAGCAGCTTGCTTTCGCGATCGACGTGCTCAATGCCGCGGGGCTGCCGCACCCGTCCTTCAAGAGCCTCGGTGACGTGTTCAAAGGATCAGGCCTGATTGCCTCGCCGACCGAGGAACGTGCGCGTTACGTTTATGCCATGAGCGAAGAATTGTCGCGCACGCTCAGTGACATCGATGGTGTCCGCTCAGCGCGTGTCCATGTTGTTCTACCGAAGAACGAACTCTTGCGACAGGACGCTACGCCATCTTCGGCGTCGGTTTTCATCCGCCACGACGCCAATGCGGACCTCTCAAATCTACTGCCGCAGATCAAGATGCTCGTCGCCAACAGCATTGAAGGCTTGTCTTACGATAAGGTGGCGGTCGCTTTCGTGCCGGTCGAACGACGTGAGCAACGGCCTGCCCCAGTGACGGATATGGCACGAGCATCGAAATCCATCCCAACGTCGTGGCTTGCGGTCGCGATGGGTCTCTTCGCTGCCCTCTTCGGTGGGCTATGCTACATTTTAGTGCGTGGCCGTAGCCACCAGTTGAAACAGTCCTTGCGCGAACTAATCAAAATCGGAGGTCGCTCTGGTGTTTCCGATATCGACGTCAAAAAGATCCGCGATGCCGCGTAGGACAGCATTCTGATGCCGGTACCGATGCAATCTGTTGAATGTCATCGTTCGTTCAAATCACCTTCCGTGAGCCTGACCGAGCTTGCTGGCTCGGCTCATCCGACCCGCCTTGCCGCACGTCTTGACACGGTCCTGTCTGCGTCGACGCTGGCGCGGTTGCAGAAGAGTTCCAGGCTGCAGCTAAGACTTGTCCGATTGCTGCTGGATAATGAAGTGGACCTGAACGGAAAGAATTGGGAGCCAGACCTTCTGCTCGGACATGATCCGCGTCGGGCTGCTCTGCTCGCTGGCAGCATCTGGCATGCACGTTCGCTGCTGAAGCTCGTATCAAAGCATGAGCTTTCCATTCTGATCGAACGTATCGGCGCTGAAGCCCACGCGTTCGGTATCCGACATATGGCGCATGCGATCGCAACCGAATCGGTTACCGGTCCGGAGCAACTCGCGCACCAGATCGAATACGATGGACATGGCTGTCTTGGTGCCTGGCTCGACGAGCATCCAGCACCGAACCGTGACCGCGTACTTCTACGCTTGCCCGTCGGGACCGCTGCCGAAGGTCCGGCGACTGAACACCGCATTGCCGCAGGCTGTTTGTTTTCCTTGGTGGTGGCTCATTTGGGAACGGAGATCCCAACAGTATGACAGCCGATGACACCGCAGCGCCCGCCGCTCCGCAGATTCGACCGCTCGGGCCATTGATACCGGCAACAGAGCTCGAAATCTGGCACAGTGCCATGGAGACCCGCGCCGCGGCTGAGCGGCATCTGAAGCGGGTGCGCAGCTGGGGGCGCGCAGCATATAAGCGGGAGCGCCAGCGCGGCCATGCGGAGGGCTTGAACGCCGGCGCTGGGGAAATGGCACAGCTGATAGCGCGAGCAGCCGCCGAGGTGGCTCGGCGAAAGGCCGTTCTGGAGCAGGAATTGCCTCAGCTCGTGATGGAGATCGTGAGCGAACTGCTGGGTGCCTTCGATCCGGGCGATATGCTGGTAAGGACCGTGCGTCACGCGATCGGGCGAAAATACGGTAGCGGGCCAGTTTGCCTTCATGTCGCTCCGATGCAAGCCGACGAGATCGCCCGAGAATTCGCTGCATGCGACGGGCGGGAGGGCCGGCCGCAGGTTCGGATCGAAGCGGATCCGGCGCTGTCGCCGCAGGAATGCGTGCTGTTGAGCGAATTTGGAAATGTCGATCTGGGGCTTGCGGCGCAGCTTCGCGCATTGCACCGCGGCTTTGGGGTGAATTCTGAGGAAGGCGAACGATGACAACGGGATTGTCAAAGCATGACGATCCCGCTGCCGATGGGACCGTCGATGTGGCTCTCTCATGTCTGAGATCTACGGCAAAGCACATCGATACGCGTGCCGTACGGGGACGGATCACGCGGGCCATCGGCACACTGCTCCATGCCGTCCTGCCGGACGCTCGTATCGGGGAGCTTTGTCTGTTGCGAGATCCGCGCACGGGATGGTCGCTCGAAACCGAGGTGATCGGTCTGTTGCACGATGGCGTGTTGCTCACGCCCATCGGCGACGTGGCAGGCCTCTCCAGGTGCGCAGAAGTCGTGGCCACAGGACGAATGCATGAAGTGCCGGTCGGTCCGGATTTGCTTGGCCGTGTGATCGACAGCTTCGGCCGTCCAATCGATGGAAAGGGCCCGATTAAAACGACTGAAACTCGTCCGCTGCGTGGAAAAGCCCCCAACCCAATGACAAGGCGCATTATCGAGCGGGCCTTGCCACTCGGCGTCCGTGTCTTGGATGGTCTTCTGACATGTGGCGAGGGCCAGCGGATCGGCATCTATGGAGATCCTGGTTGTGGCAAGTCGACGCTGTTGTCACAGATCGCGAAAGGCGCGTCCGCCGACGTCACTGTAGTCGCTCTGATAGGTGAACGCGGACGTGAAGTGCGTGAGTTCATCGAGCGGCACCTTGGGGAGGAGGCCCTTCGCCGCACTGTCGTCGTTGTTGAGACCTCCGATCGCTCGGCGATGGAACGGGCTCAGTGCGCACATATGGCAACGGCGCTCGCCGAATATTTTCGCGAAAAAGGCCTGCGAGTCGTCCTGATCATGGATTCATTAACGCGCTTTAGCCGCGCAATGCGAGAAATCGGCCTTGCAGCGGGTGAGCCACCAACCCGCCGAGGCTTTCCTCCCTCCGTTTTTGCCATGCTGCCAGGGCTACTGGAACGTGCTGGCATGGCTGAGCGGGGCTCAATCACGGCCTTCTATACCGTCCTTGTTGAAGGTGACGGCGCGGGCGATCCGATTGCCGAGGAATCGCGCGGCATCCTCGATGGTCATGTCGTTCTCTCCCGCTCTATCGCGGCGCGGGCGCATTTCCCCGCCGTTGATGTGCTATCGAGCCGCAGCCGCGTCATGGATGCGGTCGTGTCTGTGGAGCATCGTAAGGCGGCATCCTTGTTCCGTGAACTGCTCTCGCGCCACGCCGAGACCGAGTTCTTGATTAGGATCGGCGAATACAAGCCGGGCAACGATGCGCTGACCGACCGTGCGGTCGCCTCGATCGACCATCTGAGGGATTTTTTGCGCCAGCGCGAAGATGAGAAATCCGATTTCGAGGAGACCGTCGCATGGATGTCGCGTCTGATCGCGTGAATCTTGTTCACGCCGCAAGATTACTGATTGTAAAGGATATGCGGGAGCGCGCCGCGCGTAGTGACTTGTCCAACGCGCAAGCCAAGTGCCGCATCGCTGCCTTGGCCGCGGAGCAAGCTCTCAGCGATCTTGCAATTGCAGAGGAACACCGGGCAAGGATCGAAGCGGAGCTTTACCAACTTGTGCTATCGCCCGATAGCTTGTCAGTTGCGGCATTCGATCGTCTCCACATCGCCCTTGAGCCGCTCGCAGCGGAGATCGCGTTGAGACGTGGGAAAGTCTCTGACGCTCGCACAGCTCAACAGCAGACCGAAGCAGCTCTATCCGAAATGCGGGCGCGCTGGGCCAAATGCTCGGCGGCGACGAGCAAATGGCAACAAATCGAGGACGACGTCCGAAGCGCGCTGGATGCTCATTCGGAACTTGCAGTAGAGATAGATTCCGATGATGAGCTCTTGCTTCGGTATGCGAGGGGGGCGCAACCCCATGTCGCTGCCGAGCCGAGCTAATGGTCGCGAGCCGTCTTATGGTTGCACCAACGTGCCAGCTTGCGGAACCGCCGCAAAATACTGTCGGCAGAAACGCAACATTCAAACCGCCGCTCACTCTTTCGCGCGTTGTCGTCTCATTGCTCAACGAGATCGCGGCCCCCCGCGTGCTCTTGCACGTCCGTCTTGGCAATGACCAGCTATCGGTACAGATGGACCGGCTTGTCTGGCAGCAGGAGCCTTCGCGCATTTCGATGCTCGACTGCATTTGGGGCGTCGGAGACGAAACGGTGGTCCTGTCGTTACCCCGTCCGCTTGTGGAGGCGCTGATCTCGACAGTGCAGAGCGGCCTTGGGTTGCCCTCGGAGCCGAGTCGTTCGCTTGTTCTCGAACTAGGACTCGAACCGCTGCTTGCTCGACTGGAGATGGAGACCCAAAAGAGCGTGCAGCTTCTCCGTGTCGACAGGGCCAAGACGCCAGGTCCCTATTTCGAATTCAGCATTACTTACGGTCCCTTGAGGGACAAAGGTCGCCTGTTCCTGTTCTCGCCTCTTGATGGTCCGATACCGTCCGCCTTCCTCGCGCTAGGCGAGCTGCTCGGCCAATTGCCGCGACAGCCGCGTAAGCTTCCTGCAGAGCTGCCTGTCATAGCTGCGGGAGAGATCGGCTCGCTCCGCATTTCCGCCGCGCTTCTTCGTAAAGCCCGTGCCGGCGATGCCCTGTTGCCGGATGTAATACCCTTTGCCCGCGGCCAGATTATCCTCACTGCAGGCAGCTTATGGGCTGCCGCAGATCTTGCCGGCGAGCGTCTGATCTTGCGGGGGCCATTCCGGCCCCGGCGAAGCCTGGAGTATGCGCAAATGACGGCGCGGCACGAATCGCAGCAACTGCGATCAGAAACCGATCTGGACGATATCGAGGTCACGCTTGTCTTCGAATGCGGCCGCTGGCCGATCCCGCTGGGAGCATTGAGGAGTATCGGCGAGGGCCATGTGTTCGAACTTGGCCGGCCGATCGACGGTCCGGTCGATATCGTTGCCAACGGCCAGTGCATAGGACGTGGCGACATTGTACGTATCGGCGACGAGCTCGGCGTCAGACTCCGCGGAAGGTTGGCGCGCGATGACTGACCTTCAGCCAGGAATCCTGGCGCTTCTTGCAGTCACAGCCGGGCTTGGCCTGCTGGCGTTTGCAGCCGTTACCACCACTGCGTTTGTAAAGATATCGGTCGTTCTCTTCCTGGTCCGCAGCGCGCTCGGGACGCAGCCGGTACCACCGAACATCGTTCTCTATGGCGCGGCGTTGATTCTCACTGCCTTCGTTAGCGCGCCCGTTCTTGAGCAGACCTATAATCGCATCACCGATCCGCAGCTCCGCTACCAAACGTTCGATGATTGGGTGACCGCCGCTAAAGAGGGGAGGGAGCCGTTGAGGGACTATCTCAAGAAGTTCACCAACGAGGAGCAGCGCAAGTTCTTCCTCACCTCGACCGAACACGTCTGGCCGGAAGAGATGCGCGGCAGCGCCGCAGCTGATGATTTCGTCATTCTTGTGCCATCGTTTTTAATCTCGGAACTCAAGCGTGCCTTCGAAATTGGCTTTCTTCTCTATCTTCCGTTTATCACCATCGATCTTATCGTAACGACGATTCTGATGGCGATGGGAATGTCAATGGTATCACCAACAGTGATATCGGTCCCCTTCAAGCTCTTTCTATTCATCACGATCGATGGCTGGTCCAAACTCATGCACGGGCTGGTGCTGAGTTACGCAACACCGGGAGGTTGACCATGAGTGATGCCAGCATTCTAACTCATATGAGCCGATCGCTCGTTATCTTCATGATCTGGGTTCTGCCACCACTCATCGCAGCGGTGGTTTTCGGCCTGAGCGTCGACTTCATCCAGGCGGCAACTCAGCTCCAGGATCAAACCCTGCCGCTCACCGTGAAGCTCCTGGTGGTTGTCGCGGTGATTGCTCTATTTTCTCCTGTGCTGAGCGCCCCGCTCATCGAACAAGCCAAGCAGATCTTCACCGAGTTTCCCGCCCTCACGGCGAGCTACTAGCGGTCCCCATCATGCATGGCATGGCGCTCGCCGAGATTCAAAGTCTAATCCTGGCGGTCAGTGAGCTCGTCGCAGCAGCCGGTCTTGGTGCGGCCCGCGCCCTGGGCATTATGCTGGTCCTTCCTGTGTTTACGCGCCCGCAGATCAACGGCCTGATCCGCGGCTGCCTGGCGGTTGCGATTGGACTACCGGGCCTGATGCAAATCAAGGACGGCCTACAGGCGCTGGATCCGGACACTCGCTTGATAAGGGTGACGCTGCTCGGTTTGAAGGAATTGTTCGTCGGCCTGCTACTCGGCATTCTGCTCGGTATCCCACTATGGAGCATCCAGGCGGTCGGTGAAATCATCGACACTCAACGCGGCATCACCAGCGCGGTCGCTTCGGCCGATCCCGCGACGCACAGCCAGTCTTCGGCGACAGGACTGTTTCTTGGGATCACTGCGATCACGATCTTCGTCGTATCAGGAGGCCTGCAGGCTATGATCAGCTGCCTTTATGGCAGCTATCTGATCTGGCCGGTGTATCGGACTCTGCCCACCCTGACCGTCCAAGGGGCATTGGAATTGCTAGGGCTGCTCGACCACATCATGCGAACAAGTTTGCTGGTCGCGGGGCCCGTAGTGGCCTTCCTGCTCGTGGTTGACGTATCAGTCATGATGCTCGGGCGTTTGGTGCCACAATTCAAGCTCAACGATCTCTCCCCGACGATTAAGAATGTCGGTTTTGCGATCGTTATGGTCACCTACACCGTTTATCTCATCGAATACATGGAATCGGAGATCACACAGTCGAGGCCCAACACCGTCCTTGAATGGTTCGAGAGGCTGCTGAAGTGAGCGAAACGAGTGAAGAGAAGAAGCTTCCTCATACTGCCAAGAAGCTAAACGACGCCCGCAAGAAAGGGCAGATTCCGCGCAGCTCAGGTTTCGTGAGCGCGGTCGGTGCTTGCGCCGGTCTCGGCTATCTCTGGTTAAAAGCAGGCCACATAGAGGAAGAGTTGCACGCAGCACTGCGACTGGTCGACAGCTTGCTGGGTCTGCCTTTCAACATCGCGGTCCAGCAGGCGCTTGGCGCATTGTCCGAACTGGCTATGGCGATCGTCGGCCCGCTCCTTGGAACTGTCGTCGTCGCGGCCACTCTAGCTGGGCTCCTGGCCAATCATGGACTAGTCTTCTCTTTGGAACCGATGAAGCCGAAATTGGAGAACATGGATCCCATCAAAGGCTTAAAGCGCATCGCTTCTGTGCGTTCGTTAATAGAGCTTGGGGAGGGGCTGTTTAAAGTGCTCCTCCTCGGCGCCAGCCTTCTGCCGGTCGTGATTGGCACCTGGAAGCCACTGGTGAATCTCCCGGCCTGCGGCATGGGCTGTGTCGGCCTCGTCTTCACTGAGTTGAAACTGCTCATGGGGATTGGTGCCGGTGCCTTGCTGATCGGCGGGTTGGTCGATCTCCTGATCAAGCGCTGGTTGTTTTTTCGCGACATGCGCATGACTGAGACCGAGGCAAAGCAACAGTCCAAAGAGCAGCAGGGTAATCCGGAGTTGAAACGTGAACACCGTCGCCTCCGACAGGAAGCGGCGAATGAACGGCCGCTCGGTCTGCATCGCGCCACGTTGATTTTTAGAGGGCAGGAGATGCTGGCCGGGCTGCGCTATGTTCGCGGCGAGACCGGCGTGCCGATCTTGGTTTGCGGCGGCGAGGGCGAAGCCGCTTCGCGGCTGCTTGCTGAGGCCCGGGCGCTTCGTCTCAGCATTGTCGATGACTATGCCCTGACACGTCAGCTCATCCGCAATACCAAGCTGGGTAAGGCCGTTCCCGTCCAGTATTTCCCGGCTGTCGCGAAAGCACTCTATGCCGCCGGAAAGGTCTAGGTCACAGTTCAAGAACGCCTATACGGTTGACGCCCACGCTAATGTCAAGCCGATGGAGATCGCTCGAAGTTCGGTAAAATGCTTCGGCTTGCGGCCAAGCACGTCATACGCCGCCGGATGCCTTTGTGTCCGATAGGAAATATTCAGGCTCGTTGCTAACGTGATGGAGATCGGCATCAAACAAGACGCCCGTCGCGCTCATCGAATGCGTCGGAACGGATTTTCAGGAAGTAGTGAGCGGGAGTATCTTCGGTCGATCGCCCGCGTTTTTTTGACACGATCGATTGGGGACACAGAGTACAATCCAAGGATTGCATCGCTATCCTGCTTGCAAGCGGACAAAGTTCATCGCGCGCACCGGCCACACTCGAGCGCTCGCATGCCTCGATCAGTGTTTGGTTCTGGGCGGCGTATCTCGTCTCCAGCCAAACACCTGGCGTCTCGGCCGTGCAGTTCCAGCGCCGCCCAAGCGCTACGAAATGGCATTTCAGATTCCGCACAAGCTGCGCGACGGCGCGATGTGACCGGCCCAGGATCGTATGGGGCGCTGTCGCGCCGCCCGGGACGAAAATAGTAACAACCGATCCGGGCAGGTCAATATCACCAGGACCAAACCAAAACGCGGTCGCGGAACGGGGCGGCGCCGCGCACTTCAGCAGGCGCCATCCACGAACCCAGGATTGGTCGACTTCGGCATGCTGGGTGAAAACCGATCAGGCGAGCGGTGAAAGTTACCTTCACCTCATTGAACGATATTTCGCTATTGGGAAGGATGTACATCCGTGGTGCCCGTTGACGGGGCTTGTGAAGATACTCTGCTGTCGGCCCCACGTTCCCGACTGCTGTTATCACCTGTCGTGAAGGTCCTGTAGCTGGCAACGGGTAGCGCCGCGCGATCGCCGTTGCTCGCCGCGACAGCCTCATTGTCGAGCAAGTCGTGCGGATCGTTGACCGTCACCGCCAGATTGTTGCGGATCGAGCAGCCAAGCGTCTCATCGAAAGAATTGTCATTTACCGATGGACCGGCGATTGTAACAGGTGGACAGTCGGGAGGGCGCGCTTCATAAACAATCGCCTCGACTTGCACGGCGAAGCCCTCGTGCTTGACGATGCGCGGGCCATTCAGACGGATATTGTAGGCGTCGACGCCCATTGCGCGGGCCTGACTGGCGACCTGCGCGATGAGCCGGGGCGAGCCGATGATATTGAGGCGGACCGCATCAAGCCGGCCGCGGCTGGCACGCGCAATGAAATCACGAAGATGCTGCCGTTCGATACCTCGAAAGCTCTTTAACAATAAGACGCTGGTCTGCGGGCGGACCAGGATCGCTTGCGCAGTCGGCTCGACATAAGTCGGGGCACTGCTTGTGCAGCCGCCGACATTTGCCGTCATAGAGATCAGAAGGCACACAGTTCGCAAGGTCATTCAGCCATCCTCATTTGATGATAAAGCCGGCACCGATTGGTGCGTCTGGTGCGCTGCTGTGGGGAGCGCCGCGCCTTTTTGGCTGACTTGCCAACGTGTTCGTAAGAGTGCGTCCCAGATCTGATGGCGGTCCGATGCGATCGGTAGGTACGCTCATCTTGCTCCGGCTCGATGCTGGCCGCACGACGTAAGGCGTGACGATAATAATCAGTTCCGTCTCCTCCTTTTGAAATGAGGACGAGCGAAACAACGCGCCGAGGATCGGCACATCGCCCAGCCAAGGAAAAGTATGAATATCAGTGTTGAAGTTGCGTCTGATTAGCCCACCGATTGCAAAGCTTTGACCGCTGGCGAGCTCGACAACGGTGCTGGCACGCCGCGTGGAGAGGGCAGGCACCGAAATGCCGTTGATGCTGACGGAACCTTGTGTTGATAGTTCGCTGACTTCGGGCTTTACGCGGATATTGATCTGATTGTTGCTGAGAACGGTCGGCACGAAATCCAGGCTGATGCCGAAGTGGCGGAATTCGACGGAGACTTGACGATTGTCCTGCAAGACCGGAATAGGAAATTCGCCACCGGCCAGGAAGCTCGCTGATTCGCCGGACATCGCGGTGAGATTCGGTTCAGCCAGCACGGAAGCAAGGTGCTCCTTGGCGAGCGCATCAAGTACTGCCCCGACGCTCATGCTACCAGTGCCGAATCCGATTCTTGCCGTACCGCCGCCCTTAGCCGCGCCGAAACTACAACCACTGCCGCTGATCAAGCCGACGCTGAAAGTGCCGTTTTGACCGAACGTGCACAGGTTGATGTCGAGCTCCTTCATTGCGCTGCGCGAGAGCTCCGCCACGCGCACGCTCAGATTGACCTGCAGCGACCCGACCGCGCGGATCTTATTAACTATCACCGCGCCGGAACCAAGGAATTGCTCCGTAACCTTCATCGCAGTGTCGACGATCTCGGCATTGGGCGCGGTTCCGCTAAGGATCGCACCGCGCGGCGTATAGCTGACTTGGATCGGATAGTCACCGACTTGGGCCTCCAGCATGGCACGCAGATCCTCGATCGGTTGCGTGACGACAACACGTAACTCGGCGAGGGTCTCGCCGTTGTCGTTCAAGGCGAACAAGCTGGTCCGCCCGGATTTCTTGCCAAAGACGAAGATGGTCTTGTTCGAAGGCGCCTGAAAATCTGCGATCGTCGGGTCGGCTACAAAGATGCTCGCGGCCGGCGCGGATAGACGAATTGTCTTCCCGAGTGAGGGGGAGAGGTTCAGCGTGCCCGTGGTTTTGTCGGGAGTGGTACGCGACGGGTCCCCTCTAACATCCTGCTGTATCTGGGCTGCAGCGGTGCGTGGAGATAGCAGGATGTCTGCGCATAGGAGATAGGAAAGACAGGGAAAGACAGTAAACCATAACGGGCTCATGACGATCGATTGTCGAACGCCACCAGAATCATTATTACGAACGACCATCAAGGCAGCCCTTGCTTTCAATCGACGAGCTGCGCTGCCGATGTGACGCCATCCAATTCAAGGATGTAGCCGATGCCCCGAGCAGTCTTGATCCGTAGAGTTGCACCCGACTCACTTAAATGCCCGCGCAGGCGATAGATGCTGACTTCAAGTGCATTGGTCGAGACCTCATTGTCGAACGCATAGAGCCTATCTTCCAGTGACGCGCGCGGCACGGTGCGGCCCGCACGACTGAGCAGATGCTCGAGCATGCACACTTCGCGGCGCGCGATTTTTAATGGCCGACCACCAACGGAAACTTGGCGACCGATCGGATCGAAGTTGAGATTGCCAAATGTAACGACGGGGGCAGTCATTTGCGTTGATCGCCGCAAAATGGCCCGCATCCGCGCGATGAGTTCATCGGTAGACACGGGCTTGGGCAGGAAATCGTCCGCACCGCCGTTGAAAATCGCGATCCGCCGACCAAGCTCGTTGAGCCTGCTCATCATGATTGCAGGCATCGAATGCCCGTCTCGCCTCAATTGCTTCAACCAGTCCAGGCCGCTTCCATCCGGCAGAACCAACTCGAGAAGGAGAATATCATAGTGCGCACAACCAAGGGCGGCCGTCGCCTCATCCAAAGTGCGTGTGACATCAACGGCGAAACCGCAATCCAGGAGCGCTTCTTGCACGGTCTGCGTAAGATCTGCATGATGATCAACCAGTAGGGTCCGCATTTTCATCGCCTCTTCAAGTTACGCCGGCAACAAGCACATCCCCCGACCCTGAGGTCGGCCCAAATTGAATAACCGCGCTTCAGCGTAAACGTTGGAAGTCGGGAATCAGCGAAGGAAGAGTGGCTGCCGACGACCTTGATCAAATCGGCTGTCAGCCCATTGGCGATTTCAACCGCTTGCAGCGGATCGCGTCCGTCATTGGCGGCGAGCAATGTGGTCTTTGTCCTGCGCAGATGATTCAAGACACCGCGGCGCATTGCAGCGCTCTTGCGTCTCTGGGCTCTAATCGAGGCGCTGCTTTTTGTCATCGGCCCTGCCAAGGCAATATCAACGTCGGCTACAGGCGCAGACATAAGCAAGCAAGAGAGAATAGCTGCCACTTGCAGCTGAATTGACGCGAGAAACCGACATTTGGGGCTTCCGATGTTGCCCTTAGCCCGCGGCCCGTCTCACTATGCATCGATCGCCTGCAGCATCGTTCAGTCATAGCAACTGCAAGCGTTGACACATGGGGCAGATCATACCTTGCGGCTGGCCGACGATCCGAAACTAGCTAACTCAGGACGAAATAGTCGGTGCGGCGCAGCCGGACAAAAGGCGTCTGGATGGGCGATGAGACACCTGCCGAAGCCGGTCATCCCGGCATTGAGTCATATACAGCCGGCGAGGCTGCAATCCCCTGGCGAACACAGAACCGTTTGCGGTTCTGTCCCGCACCCATGTCATTGCGCTTCGCGCAAGGGCCGGTTCGCTGCCTGCATCCCACTCCTTGTGACGAAGCGCAGCGGGGCGATCGGCTGTCGAATTTTGACTGACCTGCAGTTCCTGTCGCACAATGGCGACGCGAAGACAGTGAGCCACGACCTTGAATCAGTCTTCTTGTGCCGACTGAAAGGAGCGGTGGGGGAGCCCACTTATGCGGATGGACCAGATCGGAACTTCGAGGGAAGAACTTGAGGGTCGTGACGCATACGGTAGTTGCGAGGTTTAGAGCTTGAGACATTCGCAATTCTTGTTCCATGTCAGGAAGTGTTGGCTCGACTACATGCCGCCGACACCTCGTCTGAAATCATACAATCTGACGTTACGTACGATTCAAGCCCCTCAGTGAATATGTGTCTGTAGTCGTCCAAAATCCCGTAGCTCGGCCGCGTCACCGGGGATACCGGGATTCATCTAACCCCAGCTCGCAACCCCGCGGACCAGGGTGCCGAAAGGCGGCTATTTCCACGAGATCAAGTTCGACGGCTACCGTATTGCGCTTCCCTGGATCAAGGTAAGCGAAGGCTTTCACTCGCACCGGGTTGAACTTCATCAAGCGGCTTTTTCGGCAGCCGGCGGCTCTCTCGCGGGGTGGTCATTAGAGCGAGGCTACTGATCACGGGTGCGCCTTCTGAATTTGATGGTCAAATCGATCGCGCGCGGGACAAGGGAGCTGTCGGGTAGCCGCATCTTCCACCAAGGGAGCAGGGCTTATCCAATTCTCATGGTTCCACACATTGTACAGCGAGATCAGCGGCCGGATCCCCGATGCAGGCCTTGTAACGTTTTCTGAAGCTGCCGCCGCCTCGCGGATGTGATGCGTTTACAGATCATTCTAGAGATCATTTCCTAGCCCCGAGGACAAATTGATCTGCATACGTATCCTGACGGCCCACAACGATCCAAGAGCGTATCATGGTCTCTACTTCACACCCTCTACTTCACATCCTCTACTCAAGGAGCTCGGTCAGCGCTTTCGGGAAGCGCGCAAGGCCGCTGCGCTGGCGTTCTTTGCCCATAGATTCCGGGTTGTTGAGTCGGATGTAGTTGCCTGATTGGACGCGAGTGCCGCCTCTCTCGCACCGTCAATAGGTTTCATCGGTACATCTTGGGTCGAGGGTTCCTATCAAGCTTTGGATTTCAGCTGGCACTTGCGTGCCTATCGTTCGGTTCAGCCCTGAATGATGCCGGTGCAACGTTAGGAGCGCCAACGCGTCAAATGAGCTTGAATCGGTCGTAGCGTCAAGTTGTACACCATTCCGGAGTCATATCCGCGAAGTGCGCGCAATGAAAAAGCCCTTTCTCCATGTTGTACTAGGTTCCGTTTTCGGTTTTCTGGGGCTGAATACGGTTGCGATTGCGGATTCCATCCGACGCTATGATTGCACTATAGACGGGACTGATCGAGAGCCGGTAGGCGATCGGAATGGGCACATCATTGTCAGCCTTCAATACACCTGTCGGGTCGCGGATGGGCTGTTAAAGGACGCGGGAATTACGGCGATATCGGTTAGCGAGTGGGACGGTGAGAAAGGGACGTACCTGACTTCTCTCGATGTTCACCGCGCGCTCGAAGGATTTGCTGTTGGCCAGCTCCTGGAGGGGATAGGCTCCTCGGTCATGGAGGACAACAGAGCTGCCGGCATCGCAGGTTCGGGTAAGACGGTATTTAAGTTCGCATCCGGCTCGTTGGCGGCTCTTTTAGGAAAGACCGTCAAATTCACGACCAAACCTTTCGGTTCCCGTCGATTCGAGTTGGAGTTCACTGATTGGCCTGACGCTGCTCCACCGAAGTGACGCCGCGCCGGGGGCGGCTCCCATCACGCCATTTCCGAAGAACCCGCTGCGACGTGAATGGGCATTACGCCTTGCTCGACGATGATAGCGAATCGCGAGCAGGTGTTTGATGTTCCGTCAATCCAAAGCGACTTGTTGGTGAAGGCCAAAGGGATGAACAGATAGTTTGTCACAACAAATCCGCTCCCTGAAGCACTTGAGAGCAACTCATACGATAGGTCGATGATCGAGGTGCAACAGCACTTTCCATAACGCCGGGCTCTGAAGCCACTCCCGCGAGCTTCTCGTCCCTGTCGCGGAGCGCGATCCGGTCAATTGGACTGACGATGCAAGTACGATTTATTCTTACCCTGCGCGAATTCGCGTTAGCGCCTTGCGATCGATGCGCATTTGCCAGCGCTCACCTGCAGAGGCCTCGAGGAATGCTCCCCGGTTCTTGTTCACACTTAAGAGAGCTCGTGAGATCCGAGTGTGCGCCTGAACGACGCTCTCATCGCTTCAGCGGGAGCAAATCCGCCACGCCGGGATCATACGCAGCGACATAGGACTTCCGTTACTTTCAGCCAGGAATCATGGTGAGCAGGCGCTTCCCTAGCAGCGTATGGGGACACGTCCAACAGTCATTTCGAACTAACACTCCCAGAGAGAAGCGATTCGGTGTTGGAGAGCGGCAAGAACGAATAGGACTATTGGAGGATAGAAGTATCTCGCGCCGAACAGGAATTGATTGGCGGGACGCGGCCCACATAGCCGAGCCGTCCCAGTCCATGGCAATCCCGCTAAGGTCGACAATTACTGTGCTGGGTGTTGAGTGGTCACCTCCCTCGTATTCCTTCTAGTGAACCGTGGCGGCCCCCGCGAAATTAGGCGTTGGCGCGTCGATTGGCGGGCAGACTGTTTCTTGTCTGCGCGACAAGAACGGCAATTTCCTACGCTTCGCGGTGACCGACGAAGAAATCGAAGCCGCACGCGCAGATCCCGATCAGGTTGTCTTCGGTCCTATGGCAGCGAACTGGCGCGCCGTGAAGCCACACGGCTGACGCGCAGTAAGAGCCGATTTGGCCGCCCAGATCGGGAACGGCTCCTTGCCGATCGTCGTCGTTCCGAGCGATTCACCTGCGGCAGGAATTCGCAATCGCGGAGGCCGATCGAGATCAAGTTGTCAAGGCCGTGAAATACGTCTACGGGTGGACGAGGCGGCGCTGTAGCCCAATAGACCTTCGACTCATGTCGGCGATTCCGGCTTGACCTATTGTTCCATTTTTGTTCCATTTCAGCTAGAGCGTGCAGCCTTTCTATGGTTCTCCCGGCAGCCCTGATGGTTGCCCGATAAGCCGAACGAGACTTTTGTAGCGCACTGGCGACGCCATGTCTCACTCGGTTCGGTCTAGTCTCGACCGAGACGGGCGCATAGGGTTGCTCGTTCGTGTTGTGCATTCTTGTGTTGGTAATAGCATTTTATGCAGGAACATTTTCTCTCCAAGGCACGGGTAGACATATTCCGGCCGTTCACCGGCAGACATCGCGCCGTATTCTTCGAAGTGGTGACGGAAATCTACGAACGCACGCTCGGCGTGAACGCCGATTACGACATTATGCTCGATCGCCCCACTCTGACGGAAATCATCGTCGGCTCTCTGGACAAGAACCGATCTCTAATCTTCTCTGGCGAAGAAGGCGACGAGGAGTTGGACGGCGCGGGCGACGACCGCGAGTATGCCGACAAGGTGCGCAGACGCCTGAAGCGCTTCGGGATGCTCGAGGAGTACAACGACTCTTCATTCCTGAAGGTGTTGTGGCGCTTCACGCCGGAAGGCAAACGGATCGCAAAGATGTTCGCCGACACCCGGCGCAAGACATCCGTAGCGCGCCAACGCAGCGTGCGCGCTTGCAAGGGAGCATTGAAGGCCTTCCTCGAGGAAGGCAATCACGAATATCTGGTCGACGCATATGAGTACGCGTCGACCATATTCGACGACGTTTGTCAGGTTTCAGACCTCTTCACCGAGCACCAGCGGCGCATTATGGGCCACTCCTTTTCCACCTCGAAGGAAGCGCTCGCGGGATACATGCTGGGCGTGAACGACTTCGACAAGCGAGCCTCGCGCTACTTCGACAGCGACAACATCTACAATCACGCCTCCGATATCGTGGATCTGACCGAAAACATCGCGGGGATGAATCCCACGACGCTGGAAGCTGCGGATCGGAAGATCGTCGACGAGCATCCGGCACTAGAAGAAGAGGCCAATGGCGAGCGCCTGCATACGTGGATGCTGGCGCGGATCCGTAGAGTCGTGGAATCAACTCGCGACATCAAACATGAAGAGCTGCACCGGGTCGTCGGAGAGTTCTCGACCAACTACGCGATCCTCATCGGCAGACTGATCAAGTTAAGCGCCGCCGGCAACGACGATCCGCTGATCAGGTTCGCCGGCATGTTCGCCGCAGCAAGCAACGAGGAACGCGACGACCTCTGTCGGGAGATGCTCGTCCATCTCCTCCCGCTCCGTGCGGATCTGATCGACCCCGCAGACCTCAAGATCGCAGAACGCGCCGATCGCGTCCGGACCCCGACCAAGATCGTCCGCAAGAAGCCGTCGCGAGAGGAAATGCTGGCGGCGGACATCCGCAACGCCATGACCGCGGCCTTCGCAATACCGGCCAAGGAAGTCGTTAGCCGCGTCAACGCCGCGGTGCTGTCCGGCGGTGGATCGACCTCCGTGACCCAAATGCCTGTCGGGGATGCCCGCCAGCTGCTCGCGGCGATGTCGGCCGTCGAGGTCGTCCGAAGCCTCGGCGTCGAAACCGGCCTGACCGTCTCACCTGGAGATGAGCGCCGTTCGAACGGGGTATTTCTCGCGGTCGACCACAAGATCTCGCAAAGGGCCTGACATGAAAAAGATACAGGACCGGTTGAAGGCGAAGAACGTCAGGCTGGAGGAATTTCAAGCGGTCAATGCGCTTCTCATCAGCCGCGGCTTTCTTTCCCGCGAAGACGGCGTGCGTCACCGGGCGCTCTATATGGTCGCTCAAAGATGCCAGGACGAGATCCAGGACGTGCTTGCGTTCGTGTATGGCGCCTCATTATTCCACGATCCCAGCACTTCGCACTTTCGTCTTCAACCGTTCGGCGCGCGCGACATCGGATTGCCGGACGTCGGCGAGGAAATGGAAATCCGGAGAGAATTGAAGGGAGCCGTCCACAAGGACTTCACGGCCGCCCTTCTGACCTTGAAGCTGCTCTACGACGAACTCATCGTGGAACGCAGGATGGGTCCCGGTGGTCGGGTAGCGGTCAGGGTGACCGAGTTCGTCACCGCCATGCAGGTCAACTTCAAGGTCGACCTGCCCGCCGCGGACTCTCATCGAAGGGCGATTTTCATGAAGCTGAAGAAGCATGGCGTCGCCGAATTCAACATCGACGAGCTCAAGGACGAGGACGCCGTCATCAGCATCCGGCCGGAGATCACCTCGCTTGTCTACGACAGCGCGGTAGCAGCCGCGGTCGCTTCGATCCAGCAAACGCGCGATGGCTCCGAGAACGCGACCGAATCCCCGACCGACACACAAGATGTGGAAATGGATGCCACCGGATGATCATGAACCAGGTGACGACTGTAAACTGGGGCCAGCTACCGATCGGCGACGTGCTGCTTGCCGATATCGTGCTGCTCGGCGGCGAAACGGGCGCCGGAAAGTCCTCGTTCATCGATGCCGTGATTGGCGTGATGACTGGAAACGAGCTGCGCTTCGCCAAATACAACTCGGCTCAGAGCGAAACCTCCTCGGGCAAGAAAACAAAGCGCACGGTCGCTTCCTACGTCCTTGGCGCAGACGACAGCGCGGAGCGGCACCGCCAGCACGGTGCCCACGGGTATGCCGGCCTCTATTTCGAGCCGGACGATAGAGACGAAGGAGCAGGGCAACCGTTCACTGCCATCGTCGGTACGGAAGCGAGGCTGGAACGGCTCGCGAACCAGCCGGTGTTCAAATCGCTGGAGGATGTAAGAATCGTCGTATTCGGCGCCAAGGTCGGCTCGGCCGATCTGATAAGGATGATCGACGGCGCCGAGGAGGTCATCCCCGTCAACGAACTCCTGGTCGCACTTCGCAAAAAATTCGGCAGGGATTCCGTTCGGGACTACAGCACGAAGACCGAGTACGTCTGCCGCTTGTACGCTGCCCTCAAGGGACAATCGTCCCCGGTCGACCGCCGCGAGGCGGAAGGCTGCATGCGCGCCTTCGTCAACTCGATCGCCTACCGCCAGCCCGACGATATCGACGCTCTGATCCGCGAAGACATCTTGGAGCCCGATGACAATGCTCGGATGATCGAGACTCTCAAGACCACGATCACCGATGTCTCGAACCTTCGGCAACAAGCAGTAAAGATGGAGAACAACGTTCGGCTCCTCGAAGAGGCCAACGTATCGCTCAATGAAGGAGCGAAACACTTCATCGAAGAGTGGATGTTCGCCGCACTTGAAGCCGCCAGGTCCCTTCAGGACGCCGTGGAAAGGCGGGATCAAGCTCTCGCGGCCAAGAAGAAGGCGACCCTGGCTCTGGACGAGATGAACAAGGAGATCCTTGAGTGCGGAACACAAGCGGCGCTCCATAACGAGGCATGGGAGCGGCTGAGGACCCGCATTCGTGAAAGCGACGTCGATCGCATCCGACGGGAGATCCAGGATCGGATAGCGCGCAGCGAGGACGCGATCCGAAGTTTCGAGCAGAGACTGCGGAGCGCCACCGGCACGCTGAGCGCCGCACGGAATGTCGTTCGGCAAGCGCTGTCTGCCTGCTCTGGAATCGAAGATCTGCGTGACGCGTCGATTCGGCTTCGCGCCGTCGGAGAGAAGATAGACCGGATCAGCCTGCCGGAGTTGGAAGGGCACTTCAGCGCGGTGAGGGACGGTCTGGATGGTGGCGCTGCCGGCCACCTCCAGGAAGCCGTCGCCGCGATCGACGCCGCCGTTGGATCGGGGTGGATCAGCGAGATCGATTCCGTCGGCGAGTGGTTTCTTCTTGCTCAAGACAGGTTGCGGCAGGACTTGGATCTGCTGAGAACGAAACGCCGGGATAGCGAGAACAGGCAAACGGCATTGGCTGGGGGACGGACGAACTATCCTACGGGCGTATCTGAATTCGCTGCCCACCTGGCGCGGGTGCTGCCCGAAGCGAAACCACGCATCCTCTGCGATGTGGTAGAGATGCGGGATCCGTCCTGGCAGAACGCGGTGGAAGGATTCATAGGCGGCGACAGGTTCGCCATACTCTACGAGCCGGAGTACGAGACGCGGGTCATCGCGTTGCTGCGTTCCTATCGCGATGCCGCGGGTGCCCGCCCGTCAGTCGCTCAGATCGGTCGAGCCCTCAGGGAGGCCGGCGTCGCCGTGACGGACTCGCTCGTCGGCAAGCTGAGAAGCGACGACAAAGTGGCTCTCGGTTATCTGACCGCGCGATACGGAAGGACCGTCTGCGTTGCGACCGAAGAAGCACTCAAGAACGTTCGCAGCGGATTGCTGCAGGACGGAGTTTCCGTGGCGGGGTACAACTACCGAAACAGATCGGAGCTCGACGAACGCTTGGTATTCGGCCACGAAGTCCGCCGACGTCAGGCGGCTGCGCTTGCTCATGCCATCAACCAGATCGTCGTGGAGATCGGAAGGAAGGAAGCGAGCGAACTGAGCGTCCGAAGTGCGATCAACCTGATGGGACGCGCGAAGCACGCTGAATTGCACGACTTGGACGTCGGATTGTTTCAATCCGCGGGCAAGGAACTGCGCACCGCGACCCAGGAACTTCAGGGCCTCGACGTCTCCAGCATCGCCGAGCTCGAGCAGCAGGCCGCGGAGATCAAAGCGAAGGTCACCGGTTTCACCAGACGCAAGGATGAGCTGCTTCCCAAGGTCGGCGAGCTCAACCGCGATATTCGGGCCGCCGACGGGCAAGCCGCCGCGGAAGATATTCTGATCGTCAAATTGACGCCCGACGCCGAACGTTCGGAAAAGAATTGGCGGACGGCGCTTTTCTGCGTCCCACCGATGAAACAATTGCCTTTCGAAACGCTATACCGGCAGGAAATGGAGTCAGGCAGACCCGTCAAATCGTTTCATGATCGCAATATCGAGCGGCGATCACTGGCGCAGGATTCCAAGAATGCCGCCGAAAACTCGCTTAAAGAATACAACCGGGATGCACTCGAATATCAGAAGATCATCGTCCACACGTTGCAATATCCCTCACCGTTACCATCGCCCGAACACATGGCGGAGTGGCTTCGGTCTCAATTCGACCAAGTCGCGGATCAGATAAGGCGCCAGCGTGACACCGGCCTCGTCGAGCACCGGGAAAAGCTGGTGCTGGCCGAACAGCAGTTCACCAGATCGTTCACGTCGAACTTCTGCTTGCGCATTCTGCAGAGAGTCACGGGACCGGACCGTACGATCGAAGTGGTCAATAAGAGTCTCGAGGACATCAGTTTCTCCGGCGACAAGATACTGATGACGCAATCGCTGCGGGAAGAGTACAGCCGATATCTCGATCTCTTCCGTGCGGTGCGCGAGCGCACCGAGGCAGGTCCGGCCGATCTGTTTTCCGCGGCCGAGTTCGCGCCCCAGGAAAAGGAGACGATGGATGAGCTTCGGACGCTCCTCCTGTCGAACGACGTCGAGTATTCGATGCGGGAGCTCAATCGGATCGCCGACTATCGGCACTACAAGAAATACGACTTCGAGAAATCCTCGAAAGGAGGAGATCCGCGCAACCTATCGACCTGGGGTACCGGATCCGGCGGAGAGGCGGAAACCCCCTTCTACATCATTCGCGCGGCCGTGTTCGCTGCAAGCTTCAAGTTGTTCTCGAAGCAGAAGATCTCCCATTTTCGGACCTTGTTCTTGGATGAGGTCTTCAAGAACATGGACGAAGCCAGGACCCGACGCGTGATTGCGTTCCTGACCAAGGAAATGGGCTTCCAGCTAATTTGCGCCGCGCCGACCAAGTCCATGGCGGCGTTGATGGACGTCTTCAACCGGCGCATCAGCTTCTCGAAGGCGCCGACGGCGGGATCGCAGACCTGGATCGACGAAGTCGATCTTGAGAGGGAGCGGATCGCCGAGATCTACGAGGAGCATCGCCGCAACACGATCCGGGATGTGACCGCGAAATTCGAAAAAGCGAATCCCGTCGAGAAAGAGGTAGGCGAAGCGGCGGAATGACCCCTGAAACAGCTCTCGGCGATGCACTCGCAAGGCGTCTGCTGGGTATCGCGCTCGATCGGCTGGATCGGTCGCGGCCGGAACAGCGTAAGAACGCCATAAGAATCTCGATCGACCAGATCACGGCCCCGGAGATATTCAAGGCCGAAACCATTGCCGACCGCGACGTCGCTTGGCATGCTCTCGACGTTCTTGCCGAAGCCGGCATCGGAACAGTGGTCTATCGTCGGGCGGCTCGCCACGGCTCTCGCGAGGACCGCGAGCCCGTATTCGAGCTATCGGCCGCCGAAGGCAACGAGGACCGTCTTCGCACTTTCTACGGGCGGCCGCGGCCTGGCCAAAAATATTCGGAGGAATGGCGATCGCTGGTTCAGGGCAGCGATCTCGATAACGATATCAAGTCGGCTATCAGCGAGCTTCCCGTTTCCATCGCGGGTCGCTCCGCGGCTGAGGTCTTCGAACGCCTGATCTCCGTCCGCACCCTCTACTATGCCCAGGAAAACGTCTACCTTCGCGAGGTATCTAGCCGAACCTTCTGGGGCCTCTCCAAGGTGCTCGATAGCAGGTCCGAGCTGATCGCGGCCTTGCTGGGATTGGCGGAGTGCCCCTATCCACCCCAGCCGATCCATCTAAACGTCTATTTTGCGGGGAGCTTTTCCTGGATTCTCTTCGTCGAAAACAAGACCTCCTTCGAGCGTGCCGTCCGCGATGCCAACGATGCCTTCGTGCAAGGAAGACACACACCCTACGGAGGCGCCGCGTTGATCTATTCTGGCGGCTTCATGGGCGCGGCCGGCAGAATGAGGAAAACGTCGGGCTCAAGGACTTTCTACTGTCTGGACACCGTCTCAACTGCAAGACAGGTAGAGGACTTCGAGGCAGCCTTCTACAGCGACCGCGACATCAGCGCGGCCTTTTGGGGCGATCTGGATCCTGCTGGCATGGCCATCCTCTCGAGCCTTCGCACAACCTTTCCTTCAGTGAAAGCCTGGGAGCCGGGATACGCGCCCATGCTGATCCGGCTCGATGCGGGAGAAGGCCATGCTCCGGAGGAGGCTAGGAAGGTTGGCCAAAAGCCGGTCCTTTCGACGGGCTGTCGGTACGCCGACGACGTTTTGATACCTGCTTTGCAAAAGTACGGTCGGTTCATCGACCAAGAATAGGTGAAGACGGTGACGAGGATCGGGATTTCGATGACACCCAAGCCCGTGACGGTCGTGGTAAACTGATGGGTAGGCGACAATGGAAATCCAATCGAAGCAGGCGGGCAGCTTCCGCCAAACATCCAGCGCCACAACACGGTGCCCCATTCGGCAACGCTGCGGTTCGATGTGATCAGCATGGCGCCGGTTTCGTAGCGGCGGCTGACCAGCTGGAAGAACAGATGCGCCGCGTCTGGCTCTCCAGCGGCAGGTAGCCGAGTTCGTCGACAATCAGCAGCTTTGGCTTCGCCAGCGCGAGCAGTTTATCGTCCAGGCGCCGCTCGCCATGTGGACCGCAACCTCGCGCATGCCATGGCGGATGCGCACCTCGCCGGCCGCAACTGTCACCGCCACGCGCTCGCCGATCAGCCACCACGGTCGCGGGGCGGGTTTGGGCCGCACCCGTGATCTTCCGCACCGGGTTTGTCAGCTTTTCGTCAGCTCGCCCTTTTAGCTGTGTCTGCCTTTGATAGCTCCAGCTAGGATCATCCATTTTGAAGTGATCACTCCCCAGTCTATGGCCATCCAACCGATGTGCTCCGCTGTGTAGGCGGGGAAGGTCTTGGTGGGCGCATCCAATCTCAGCAGGGCATTCGCGCTAACTGCGATTTCAAGGCAACATACATGAGTGAGAGATGGAAACGATGATCCGCTATTCGACATTCATCAGCTGACATCAAAACTCAACTTCGCAAGGTGCCGTAGACCGGCAGAGTTAGCAGCGCGTCCGTGCGGCAACGAGCATCGAATGGCCAGCTTACCTCGAGCATCGCGGCGCGCTAGCAAAGGTATTTCTCCTTTCGCGACAGCTTCGGCTTCAGCGACGGATGACGGTGGCGGTGCTGCTCGAAGTGCCCTTAGCCTCTACTGTGCATCCTTCAGTTTTGGCGTCGCCATTTCGCGCTCCTAAGCTCTTGAGGAGCCGCCAAACATATCGGTCCAGGGCGTAGCTCGGCATGAGCGTTAGTGCCCGCGCATTCCTACCCTCATCGGAGACACTGCATGAGAGACATCACCGGACGTATGAACTCCCGGATTTCGGACTTCGATGCGGGCGATATCGGTCGGGATGATGAATCTCAGTTTGCATCTAGCCACGGCGGTGGAGAAGCGGGCCGAGCGTTCGGATCCGTGCTTGCGCGGACGCGCTCTGAGCTTCAGCCCGTGAAGGCTTCCTCAATACGCTCCGCGTCCGCGCCTGGCGATGATCTTTGCGACGCGTTCTACGATACTGGCCGTGACGCACCGAGAATCGCGGCGGGTGCGCTTTACGGAACCAATAGCGAGCGCGAGTGCTCCTCGGGGCGCGCGCGTGGCGCGCAAACTCGGAAAGCAAGCTCCTCTCGTTCCGGCGTCGATCCTCGGCGAGACGATCTGGAGCCGGAAAGCTCCAAAACAGGTGCGCTGGAACGACGCCAAGGCGGGTCGGGACTGGAGGCTGGATCGGGAGCGGATCGTTCCGGCGATGTAGTAGGAGAGAGCGTTCACGAGGGGCGCCATGCCACTTACCGCAACGCGCAGGATTCGGAAGGCGGCTTAACACATTCTCGTCTTGCGGATCGGCGAGGTGACCTAGCCACCGAAAGCTCGCGAATGGGCACATTTGCCGCAAACGCACAATTGGCTTCGCAGCTGCGCGCCAGGGCGGGTAAGCGTCGCATCGACGAGCTGGCTGGGCACCGTCCGTATGCCGCGACCTCGGAACGCTATGGACGTGCAGAGCTCGAGAGTAGAAAAGTGCGCGAAGCGATCGAGACCATTGATCGCGCTTCTCGCGCGCATGACTTCTATCAATTCTCGAGAAGTGTAGTCGACCATACACAACAGAATAATCCCAAGCAGTTGAAGATGCCGGGGCTAGCAGCTTTTCTGCAAAGGTCTGCTGATCTTTTCAAAACCGAATTCGTCCCGCGGTGGGAAGAGAACATCCGCTGCCAGCAATCGTGGGGCTACGCCACGACCTGCAATGCGGTGAGCCGGGAGGCCGGAGGTCAAGCGGGTATAGACGCTTGCAAGGCCATGGCAGCTCAACTGTCACGACTTGATAGCGCCCTCATGAGGAAAGTCGACCTTAAGGCGTTTTCGCTCTTTGCGGCGTCTTTCGGCCGGCACACACAATCGAGTACCTGCCGCAATGGAACAATCAGGATCGCCGAGTTTTTTTGCGATGAGAACGAAGTGCTTCACGACCTGAACGAACAGAGTCTCTCATTGCTCGCGAACGGATTAAGCAAGTGGCCGGAACGGACGGAGTGTCGGGAAGCCACAGTCGCGATTGCGAGCGAAGTCTCTCGCCGCGCCCGACATGCGGGGCTTGCCCATTTCACTCAGCAGCAACTGTCCAACTTGGTAAACGGCTTCTGCAAGTGGCCTAATGAGACGAAATGTTGCAGAGCGACCGTCGCGATTGCCGATGAAGTGTGTCGTCGCACGCACATCTCTGATTTCAATCCGCAAGCACTTACGAACCTAGCGAATGCGTTCTGCAAATGGCCGGATGAAACGAGGTGTAAGCAGGCGACAGTCGCCATCGCCAGGGAGGTTGCGCGACGCCGGCTCTGTGATTTTGAGCCGCAGGGCCTAGCGAACCTGGTGAACGGCTTCGGAAAGTGGTCGGACGAGCGGCCTGCCCGGCGAGCCGCCGTTGCAATTGCCGGTGAGATCTGCCGACGGAACATCTCAGATTTTGCGCATCAGAACCTGTCCCTCCTGGCAAGCGGCTGCAGCAAATGGCCGAACGAGGAGAACTGTCGCGCGGCCATAGGGGCAATCGCCGGGGAGGTCCTCCGCCGTGGACTGGCTCATTTCACGCCACAAGGATTGGTGAACCTGGTGAGCGGCTTCAGCAAGCTGCCCGAGGACGCGGACTGTCGAGCGGCGACAGCGGCGATCGCCGGGGCGGTTGTCCGCGGGCGGCTACGCGATCTTACTCCGCAGGGCCAGACCGTCCTGGTAAACGGCTTCAGCAAATGGCCGGAGGACTCGACCTGTCGCGCGGGAACCGTGGTCATAGCCTCCGAGCTTCTTGAGGTCGCTCGCCGAGCGGGCGATCTTTCTGACTATCCTGAGGAGGACCTCGCGAAGTTGGTGAACGGCTTCAGCAAGTGGCCGCAAGAGAGGGGCTGTCGTCAGGCAACCGTCGTGATTGCCGACCAGATCCTCAGTTTTCCTGACCGGCTTTCTAATTATACGCAGCAGGAATTGGCCAATCTGGCAAACGGTTTCAGCAAGTGGCAGGCAGAGCTCGCCTGCGGCGAAGCCATAAGCGCAGTCGCCAAAGAGATC
The DNA here is from genome assembly GCF_054185185.1 of Bradyrhizobium sp. UFLA05-153. Classification (NCBI taxonomy): domain Bacteria; kingdom Pseudomonadati; phylum Pseudomonadota; class Alphaproteobacteria; order Hyphomicrobiales; family Nitrobacteraceae; genus Bradyrhizobium; species Bradyrhizobium sp. UFLA05-153. The sequence continues at coordinate 19,098 of NZ_JBBIAM010000014.1, read as the reverse complement.
CTTGGCCGTGCCGACCGCGACAGTCAGCTCACTGGTTTTTCAGAGCAGTCACTGGCGAACCTCGCGAACGCTTTCAGCAAGTGGCCGGACAAGACGGCTGTGTTTCAAGCCACGATAAAAATCGCCGGTGAGGTGCTTAGACGCTCCGATCGACTTTCGGCTTTTACCCGGCAAGAATCGGCGAACCTGGTGAACGGCTTTAGCAAGTGGCCGACAGATGAGAGCTGTCGCCAAGCAACAACTGCGATCGCCCGTGAGCTTTGCGACCGCGACAGACTATCCGGTTCCAATAGCCAAGCGTTGGCGAACCTGGCAAACGGCTTTGGCAAGTGGCCTCAAGACGAAGACTGCTCCGAAGCCGCCGCCGCGATCGCTCGGGAGGTCCTCCGCCGCCGGCTCTGCGATTTTACTCCACCGCAACAGGCTGACCTGATGAACAGCTTCATCAAATGGCGAGGAGAGACGTCGTGCAGCCAGGTGGTCGTGCATCTAGCGCGCGACCTTGGTCGGGGAGGTGAGCGGTTCGCTGTTTTCACCACGCCTCAGCTCAGCATGATCACCAATGCTGCGGGACGAAGCTTCATGAGGGCGGAGGAAAGTGGTCAGATTGCTGAGGCCACTCTGCTCAAAGACCGGCTACAGCAGTTGGTTCACTACTTGCACTATGCAAATGATCGGCTCGAGCAGGCCGATCTCTTAAGCATAACCAACATATTCAAGGCGTTGGGAAAGGCTCGGCTTTTTGACGAACTCGGTCTGCTCGCGTCGACAGGCTTAACTCGGCTCGAGGAATTGCTTCATGCCTCGGGCTTTGCCGGCGAGAGCAATCTCGAATCCATGGGCAATATTTGCATCGCCCTGCTGCCGCTGGCCCGCAGCCCGCAGAAGTCGATGCACTGGCACCGGAGGCAAGCTCTCAACCTGCTCAACGATCTGCAGCCAGCTTTAGAGCAGAAGATCGGAGTATATCTAGCAACGAGCAATGCCGAGCGGCGAAGCCCTGACTCGGTTGCGGCCCGTCGTCCCGCACTCTCGATTTTTCAGGTGCTCAAGGCACGTAAGGTCCTGTCGACTTTGTACCGTCGGCCGTATGTCGAAGGCAAAAAGTCTGATTTGGCGATGAGGCGGCAACAGCTGGAGCATGTGACCAAGAAGATCCTGGCCGACACACGAGCCCTGATCGAAAGCGATCTTTCCAACATGAGCTGGAACCTGATCGCGCAGATCGAGACGGACGATGTGGTTGATGCGCTCGACTCATTCATGACGCTGGATGAGGGCGCGATCCGGACTCAACATCCCTCGTCCGTCTTCGATACGCACCGGGTGTTACGAACCATGGATCACGAGCCTAGACCGCCGCAGGGTAAGGCGGGACTGATGCAGTTGCCAGTCGTGGACATGCAGGGGCGCCGACTGCCCACGGCACCCGAGACGCGATACTCGATGTTTCACCGCTTGACGTCGGGAGCGTTACCCGTCGTCGCGGTGCAACTACCGCAAAAGCCGAGTCCCTTCATGTTGAGGCGCGTGTTCTGTGTCGAAGATGTGCCCTACCGCATGGACCTGTTCGGCGGAAGCAAGTTAAAGGCGCCGAAACCAACCCTTTCACAGATTGCTGCCGTCGCTCCAGGCGAGCAAAGACCCCCGGCTTCCGGCGGGAAGCTGCTAGCGATTCCGTATGCCGACACCGCACCGGGCACGGCGTTCGAGCAGCTATCGCGCGCCTGGGCTCCCTTTAAAGAAGCATATTATTATACTCAGCGTAGGGGGTTTGCCGCGCCACCTGTTATCAAAGATCTTGGCCCTCATGACTACGCTCTGGAGGGGGCCTTTAAGTTGTCGCTGCTGCCGGACCGCCCTGCCGGCGAGGAACATCCCTTTAAGCTGATTGGACCAGAGGGGCCGATCGCTTTGCGACCGCACGATGGCTGTGGCTTCATCAGAGCCTCGTTAGCCGAGCGCATGTTAGCTGTTCGCCGAGGTAGCCAGCGCGAAGGTCCTGATCGGCTGCTTGCCTACGGTGAGGAAAGGAGGGCCTCGCTGCCCGCCGCGGCGCTGCAATATTATTCGCGCAGCGAGCGCGTGGCGGAGGAAGTGCGCGAGAAAACCAGGAGCTGGCTTGAGAGGAGAAAAGGGGAGCCGCTGAGTTCGGAACAGCTGTATCGTACCGTGACGGCCGGACACATCGAAGGCCCCGGCGCGGTCGCCGTGCCCTCCGGTGATGGCCACCTGCATGTGCCTACGCTCAAGAGCGATACGTTGGCTGGGACGGCTGGTGTGCTGATCGGCCGCTCCCCGTATGACAAGGCAAACCTGCGCCCGTTCACCACGGAGCGCGTGAAGACGGCAACTCATGGTGATCCGACCGGGGCGTTCCTCGATAAATGCGTGGCGATGCAATACAGCTTTAATGTCGCCGAGAAGTCAGGCGATCAACTGGCGGCCGACGATCCGATCTTTTTCGCAAAAGGCATTCTCATCGTGGTGCCTGATGAGGTGTGGCCGTCCAACTATCGAGATCGTGGGCTGGTGATGTCGGCCGAGGACGTGAAGTCCCATTCGACCTGGACTGAGCGCAAGGACCGCGTAACAACGGACACCTCACTCGATTGTGTCGGCATCCTCCAGGCCACCGAGATATTCGCTCCCGGGTCCCTGGTTGCTGTCCCGCCGGATGAACAGAAAAATCTCGACGGCGACTTCGATGGGGATGCGGTCATTATTCTCGGGGACCGGCCGCAGCTTTATGAGCATGTTCGGCAGTTTGATGCCGAGGAGCAGGCGCGCGGAATCCGCTCACTCAAGCCGCCAAAGTCGCATACCCCCGCCATCGCGGACGGCAGCTACCAATTCAGTCGTGGCAACCAGATCCTGGCTGCCACGCAGGACACCTTGGAAACTTATAGCACGCTGCAGAGAAACTTTCTGGCTCAATCCGATCAAGCCCGGCGCTGGTTTGCGGAACGAGCCATCTTTGGCATCTACGAGGGCGTTCACCACGGGCTGAGGCAAGAGATCCGTGACTTATTGAACCGGGAGCAGACGAGCGGGCAGGATATTCAGGCTACGCTGGAAAGGGCGATGCGCGAGCTCGAAGTCGCGGACCATCCAGTCGCTCGCGAGATCACCGAGTTACTCGTGGCCGACCTGGAGGCGTGGGCTGAGAGCGCGGATGAGCAGGTCCCGGTCGAAAAAGCAGGCGCCACCGATCTAGACCCCGGGGTGAGCCAAACGGTTTGCGAGCTTTTCCCTGACTTGGCGGACGCCTATCAGGCCTCCGCTCACCCGCGAGACCGCGTCCAGGCCTTACTCGATCAGTATCCTGCGCGCATCGATCCAAGACCGGATGGTTACGAGCCGGACGACGTCGTACAAAGCGCAATCAACCTGTTGAGCCTCGGCAACAAGGTCGGAACCGACGCCTATAAATCCGATACAAGCGCCCGCCTGTTCCTTAAAAAAAGCCAACAGCTTCAGCGGCTCCTGCACAACACGCCGGGCCTGAAGGCCGTGCCCTATGTCAAAAGCGTAGCGGCCACACTCAAGCAGGGCAGGTTCGATGTCGATACGTCCCTGGACGATCTGAAGGACAATCCGACACTAGCGGCCTCGATCATGGAAGCCTCAATCAAGCTCGCTGCCGACAAACACATCCTCCCTAAGCCCTCCGGTCGACAGCTCCCCACGGAGGATTCCGCTATGACGATGATTTTGACCAGCGCGGAGGCTGCCGAGCGCGCCAGGGCGGAGTCTGAAAGGGCCGTGGAAGAAGAGAACGACATCACTACGGCGACCCTTCGGGTCGCCGAGATACTCAAGCGGGCGGATATCGAGGTGAGCATGCCTCGTTTAAATCGCTGCTTGAGATCCAAGGGGTCAATGACAGACCAACTGACGGGAGCGATCACCAAGTCTGACGGCGACACACAGCTGATCAGCAACGCCGTGCGTCATCTCTTTGTAATACCTGATAAGGATTTCACACGTGGTTTCAAGAAGGCCATGTTGGCGTTCGATGAGCGGGGCTACGCCGAGATCAGCACCACGAATTGGTTCAGGATGCGAGATCCCACGTTCCTCGGCGTCGCCACTGTGCTGACCACGCCGGACGGATATCGCTTTGAGGTAGAGTTCCATACCCCACAGAGCTTTGAAGCCAAGCTTGCCAATCACGATACTTACAAGGAGCGAGGAAGGCTGCGGCTGCAAGCCAGCGGAGATGCTCTGGACGAGGCTACACGACAACTAGCCCAGCGCGCGCGCGAGGTCTGTAAGGACGTGGCGATCCCGGAGGGCGCCGGGGAGATTTCCCACTGGGGAAACGAACTGGACACTCGATCCGCTGCCGGCGCCATCTTTGGTCTGCGAGTTGCCGAACGGCCAAGAATGGCGGAGAGATCACCGATCGCAAAAGAGGTTGTCTCTGTTCTGGGCTCGCGGCCGATTGTGCTTGTCGGACTACCGGCCGCCGGCAAGTCCCGCATCGGCCCTGCTCTCGCACGGCGACTGGGGCTCGCCTTCGTCGACACTGACAAAAAAATTGAAAGAGAGACCGGTTTGAAGGTTACGGACATTTTCGACGCCAAAGACAAAGGCAGGCAGTGGTTCCGAGATCGCGAGGCGAGCTTGATCGCGCAGCGTGTTGAGGAAGGCAACGTGGTGCTCGCAACCGGCGGTGGCTCGTTCGAGCGTGAGGAAACGCGGCGCCTCATCCTGGATAAAGCGATCTCGATCTGGCTCGATACCGACCACGGCGAAATTTGGAAGCGCCTTGCAAATGACACCAGCCGGCCGTTGTTGCGGACCGACGAGGCGGAGGAGACCTCGGGCGAGCGGAGTTCGAACAAGATGGCCATCAAGAAAGAGCTCTTCGAGGAAATCGTCAAGAAGCGAATCCCGCAGTATCGTCAAGCAGATATCACGGTCGTTCCGCCCCATAAGAGGAACGACAACAAGAACGCGGATGCGTGTGTGACGGCGCTGCACGGCTATCTCTGCGGCGCGGCGGAGAACGCTTCGTTGTCCAACGCGCATCAAGGGCTTCCCACAGCGTCAAACCCTCTGAGCGCGGGAGCTTCGGTTCGGCTCAATGAGCAGAGGCTGGGACCCGCGGCACCATCACCTGCGAGCGCTCGGTGGTCAGACGTCCACGGCAGTCGTGAGTCCGTGGTTGATTTTGGGTCCGTGAATGATTTGCCGTCGACACAGCACATGATGCCTGAGGATGCTCATCATCCGCGGGTCTTTCCGCGCAAAACATCCGATGCTCACGTCGCATCTTTGGATCCGAGAGCCTCGCTCCGCGCCAGCTTGGTACCCGGCGCCACGGAATGGCTGGGTGACGAGCATATCGCGGCGGACTACGCGCTCCTTAACGAGCAGTTGCAGAGGGGCAATCCACCTCTGGCGGCGCAGACGCGATTCGTTCAGCCGGCCCAAGCGCATCTGCTGCGCTTGATCCAGAGCCGGAGCGGCTTTCTGGAAACATTCCAGCGGATCGTACATGACCGGGATGGTAATGATACCGCCAGGTTCCTGCTCGTGCCAGTGAGCGATGGTGATGCTGGTGGCGGCGGCACGCATTGGTCGCTACTGTTCGTGGATCGCCACGCGCCGGAGGGCGCGCTTGCGTACCACTACGACCCCGCCTGGGCTCACAACAACACAGTTGCAGAACAGCTCGCAGCAAGACTGAGCGCCCGTCTGCAGGTAGCTCGCATAACCCGGCAGCAGAACGGTTATGATTGCGGAGTTTTTGTCGTGGACGCCACGCGGGCGCTGGTTGGACGATTGGCGCAAGGCGAGCGGCCAGGGCGCGAGCCGCTGCACCTCGACCGCCTCGTCGCCGATCGGCCGGCACTCCAGGACAGACTTGAGGACAGACTTGGGGCTGATGCCGGCTCAGGCTAATGAAATTGGCTCGATCGCTTCTCCGACACGACACGGTGCGCTCGCCCCGACGAGCCGGTCAAGGCGATCACCTCGCTTCCACTTCGAGGATCGGCCGATACGTCGGTCAAGATGCGGCCTCTTTCCAAGTCGTTGGCAGGTTGGCGAGCAATCGGCAGGCCGCCGCCGTAATTGATGCGCCCGCCGGCCACTCCGCCGGCGGTCTTAAGGTTCTGGCGGGCGGCGCGCTGGCCTTCCCGGAGCATCGCGAGCGTTTCCGGGCGACGGCGGCTTATGCATCGCATGGTCGAGAAGTCCCTGGATGATCTTGTCCGCGGCTTGCGGCCAGGACGAATCGTTGTTCAGCGAAAGGGCGATCGAGCGGACTAGGCGCCACGGCGCATCCGAGAAGGGCAATTTGACGGTCGCATCGACGGCCGCTTTGAACTTGTCGAAGATGGATCTCACGCTTCCGACAGACGCCGGACCGAAACCGACCTTGAGCAGTTCGCCTTCGATCGTGCGGTGCGAACTGTTGGCCTGCTCGCAAGCCTGCAGTAGCGGCGTGAGCAGCTCGTCGGCCAGCTTGTCGTTGCGCAGTTTCGGCGAGCCTTGCTCGACGTTTATGTCGCATCGAGGGAAGTGATTGACGTTCTGCCAGTCGAAAGCAACCTGGCGAATGCCGAAAGGACAAACAGATAGTTTCCGCAACAAATTCTCGGGCCGAAGCAGTTGAGGCAGCTCATACGATGGGGCGATGACTGAGGTGCGACAGCACTCTTCACTGCGTCGGGTTGTGGAGCACTCCCGCGAGCTTCTGGCTTGGGCACTTGCGGATCGAGGCCCCGTCAATTCGAGTGACGATCTAAGCACGCCTTATTCTTACGCTGTACAATCGGCGGCCGCTCGCAGCGAATTCGCGGTCTGTGGGGTTGCTCTTTCGATTCGTGTTAATGCGCGTGTTTGTGAAATCCAAATGTACGCCCTGGCGAAACTTATGTTCATCCAGAACGGTCGGCATGCTGCTTTCAAAGCCTCGCCAGGCAATTTGGCAAGCCAAGGCTGGTAGGGAATCACGTTCCATGGAAAGGTGTCGGCTTTTCCCTTTGGATAAATTCACGCCGGTAGAACCCCAAACGCTTTCAAGATAGCAGGGTATGACCTCGAGTACAGGACTTCCTCTAGCGGGGGATGTTTGCCTTGCAGTGATAGTGTTGTCCGGAAAGCTCCATTTTCGTGCAAGCCTCCTTCAGCACGTCCTTCGGACTAGCCCAGCTCGGTTTCCATTGATCTTTATCGAAGCGGACGTCTTTGTATAAATCCCACATGATGATCCGCGACCGAGAGTGCTTGATGGTCTCATCAAGGAATCTTCGTCAGATCATCTTTGGTAAGTGGGAGATTCCCGCTTGCTGGTTGTCCCACCTCAAATCCGACCGTGATCGGTGGTGCGATCAGGAGTTTGCGGGGCTGAATCGATGCTCGAGCGTCGGTTCTCGATCCTGAGACTTTAGTGTGAAAGTTTGCAAACTTCGAATCTGAGGGTCGGACGCTCGAATCGTTCCGGGCGCGCCACTTCCAATTCTACGCCAGAGCACGCTGGCGCATCCAGAGGCGCGCCGGCGTTCTCTGCAAGGAGACAGCTCTACTCGGCGCTCTCGTCGGGGTCAGACGGGACGTGGCGTCGAAAATCCATTCTGTCGTGGAGGATGCGCACGATTTCGATCGTGCTGTTCGGCGCGACGCGGTACATCAGGAAATGGCTCCCCCGACGGCTACGCCGCGCAACGTGGAGCGTGCGAAGGCCTGGGATGATCTCGTCCCGGGCCTTGGAGCCCGCTACATTGGGACCGTCGGCAAGTTCGCCAATCGCCTGCACAAGGGTGTCCCGATAGATGCGAGATTGTCGCGCGCCAAAATTCTCAGTGGTCCATTTGAGGATGTTGGCAAAGTCGACTTCCGCGGCAGCGCCGAGACGAACGCGCCATCTCTGGTCGGCCATGAGGGCTCTATTTGGCGGTTCGGGAGATGACCTTCTCCGAGAGGTCATTCAAAAAGGTTTGCAACTCCTCGATATTCCCAAATTCTTTGAAGTCCCCTCGATCCAACGCGCCGACGCCGGCGCGAGCCGCTGCCCGCAGGGCTTTCAGCTTGCCCGCATCCTCCGCCTCGCGTTGCTCCACGAGCCGCAATCCATCGCGCAGCACTTCGCTGGCGTTCTGATAGCGGCCGGACTTGACGAGTGTCTCAAGGAGCTCTGCTTGACGCTCGGTCAGCACGACATTTCTTGTGGGCATTGGCATCCTCGTTCGAAAGTGGAGCATATGGCATAATATGCCATGAGCTCCAGATCGCCTCAACCTGAATGTTGGCGCGTACACTTGGCAACCGCCGCGCGGAATCGCTTAATCGCAGTTTCGGCCGCCCCATCATAGCGGCACAGCGAAGCAATAGTGCCCATCTTCATCGGCTGTGGCGCGCCATCTATCTCATTCGGTTTTCACCGATGTCTAGAATGGCCAGAAATGGCCCCAGACTAAAATCTCCGTTTAGTCTGGGGAAAATCTTATCGCCAGCGAGGGTCGCCTTTCGCTCGACAACCTATGCAGGCCGCCAAAACCACCGTCTCAACTTGCTCAGAGTGGAAATCACACTTTACGCGGCATCGGGGGCCCGCTGGTCCGCCATCCGGCGATGTTCGTCGGCCAGTTGACCAATGATTCGGTCCGCCAGACGGTAGGCGTCTAACATTTCGACGATTAGTTATGAATTGCTCTCATGCTCCAACTTTATTCCGCCAGCGCGGTTGGCGGCGTCGTCTGAACTTCGGCAGAATGCGTTGTCCAGGATGGCTCGCTAGTAAGCGCTGGCATCTCGTCTCCCGTCCGACAGACGCGATTGGAGTGGGGTTTCTGCCGAGAGCCATTTTGGCGGCCAGCCGTTTATTTGGGGGCTTCAACATGGATCATGCGGTATTGCCGGATGCCACTGTATATAGAACATATAGGGAACAATGAGTTGCAATGGGAACTTTAGCCGATTCCGAAAACTTACATTCGCGGCCTTGAGATCGCAACATGGTATGGCTTTTTTGGGAACCCTAATTATAAATAGGAAAGCTATCCCTTAATTTTGGTTTTCCAATGAAGCATAGCGATCTCAGCCATCCCATCCGGGAAACCTTGAAACGGTTGCCGCCGCCGTACGATTCCCATTACGGAATCATTCCACCGGCACCCCCGGAGGAGGGCGTATCGATAGCCGCTGCGGCGAAAGCCTTGGATGCCGCCCAAGTGGCCTTCGGTAAGGTCGATGCCATCGCCGCCCAGATGAAAGACCCCTACATCGTCAGCCGCGTGCTTACCAGGCGTGAGGCGGTGAGCTCGTCGTCAATCGAAGGTACCCAGAGCACTCTCGACGAACTGCTGTCAGTCGAGGAGACGGGGGACGACGGGGCCAGGGATGAAGCGCGTCAAGTACGCAACTACGCCGTGGCACTCGATGGATTCATTCCGCTGGCGGCAAAGGACGGGTACGGCGTGTTCACGATGGATCTGATCAGTGATCTCCACCGCGCCGTGATGAAGGACGATCGGGGTTATAAGGACGTTCCGGGCGACCTTCGCACACGCGTCGTATGGATCGGTGGAAATAACGACATCGCGTATTCGAGTTTGAATCCTCCGCCTCCTGAAGACGTCCCCGGCTGCCTCGCTCAAACCGTCGACTTTCTGCGGAACGAGGGAATGCAGCAGATGACACAAGGATTCGTCACGCGCATGGCGATAGCGCATACTCATTTCGAAGCGGTCCATCCCTTCCGCGACGGCAATGGCCGTGTCGGTCGTCTCCTCCTTCCGCTCATGATGGCGGCCGAGAAGCATGTGCCGTTGTACCTGTCGCCATATATCGAGAGCAAAAAGAGTATGTACTACGCCTCGCTCAAGGATGCCCAACAACGGTTGGACTGGCAGCCGATCATCACTTTCATGGCCGACGCCGTCACCGGCACGGTTGAAGAACTCATTCGGACCCGTGAGGCGTTGTCCGAATTATCCAATGTCTGGCGGGAGCGCCGCAAATTCCGCAAGGCGTCGGCGGCCGCGCGCGCTCTCGACGAACTTCACAACTATCCGATCGTGACCGCCAAGCGGCTTGGCGAACTGCTGGACATCAGTCCGCCGCAGGTCCATCAGGCGATCGCGCAATTGGAAGGAGCGGGTATTCTGAAAGAGCGTACCGGTTACTCGCGCAATCGCGTTTATGTCGCCACCGAAGCGCTCAGCATCATCAATCGTCCGTTCGGCGAAGAGCCTCTACTTCCCAATCAGTTGGATCTAGAGGAAGAGCCGGTCGGAGCCAGGGGGGCCTGACCCGCGCGAGAGTCGATCGCTGCGGAATGCGCGCTCCGGCGCGTCGCATCCTAGACCAAAAGGCGCTGACGGCATTCAGGAGAACCGCGCGACGATGCTGCAGGCGTTCTTTGGCCGTCCGTTTGCCGTCCGCGTCGAAGTCAGGATCGTCCGCAGGCTCGCACCAAAGCATGATCAGCGCGAAGCCGTTGGACTGCAGGTAGACTTGTTTAGTCATCGTCGGCGGCTGGGCGAGCCCAATGGCAGACCTCTTCATGGAAGGCGGCGCGTGCAGTGATGAGGCCATGCTGGAGACGTCATTCCTCTGAAGGAAATCCCATCCAACCTCGCGATTTATCTGCATCCCCTGATTGCCTCGCTCTTTGAACGATTCGGCCTCACCGGCTTGTCGGTTGGGCGCGTGGAAGCAGAGCTTGAAAAGATGTTGGGCGATCGCACATCGATCAGGAGCTAAGAGAAGGGCTTAAAATGGTCGTCACCTGGAGGAGTCTCGTCGCCGCGATTGAGCAAAATCCCGAGCTCAAAAATCCATCCGCGGAGCCGCCCCGCCCTGGACGAAAAGGAGCAGAAGGAAAAGGCCGAGATCGAGCGCCTATTTCAATTCATCGGTACATATGTAGTCGTCTTTCAGGACGCAGAATCGAAGCTCGAGCAGATCATTCAGCTCGCCATAGGTTTGGACCGATGACATGTCAGCCATGGTGTCATCCGTACTCTGTCGAACAGCCAGAAGATAGATTTGGTCCAATCGATCGTTCATTCCCCGGAAATCGCAGACGGAAGCCAGCAGCAGGAGGCATGGCTGAAGTCTTTTGATGAAATCATGCAACGGCTCCGGACCGAAGCGACCAGGCGTAACAAGATCGTCCATTCTCTCTATATTTTTGACTTTATGGAAATCGGTCACCCTCCTCTGCGCAGCAAGCGGACGCGCAAGACGGGAGAGATATCGTTCGATCAAGAACAAGTGGATGCTGCGTACAGTCCAAGCCTTGCCGACCCGTCACGTCTCCATATTCCTGCATACCCTGCGTTTGCGCCGACGTTATAGAGTCTTCCCTGAGTGCCGCTTGAAATGCGAGTCGATCGGGTACGCCCGAAATAGCGCATACGCGCTCATCGCGGTTGAGATGCCGACCGAAGACGAGTGTGTTGCCGTGGATGTCTGCTCCGGTGGGGATGCTATCACGGTCCGATGGACATCGGCGATGTTATCGGGCGATCGCAGGCCGACAGCGAGCTTTCACCGTAGCTATTCGCTTGGGCGCGTTCCGATCCCTGCGGCGCTCCGATGACCGAGGGCACCTGACGACCGTCCGGGCCACAAGCCGCCGAAGGCGCTTGAATCGACCGCTGCGTCAAGTTGTACGTATCAAACGGAGGATATCCCACGAAGGCATAGGCAGATGAAGACGTCCTTTCTCGCGATCGTGCTATGTTCCGCTTTGAGTTTGCTTGAGCTCGGCGGGGGAGCGCTTGCGGACACGATCCGGCGCTACGACTGCTCGATAGACGGGGTTGACCGAGAGCCAATAGGTGATCGAGATGAGCACGTCATTGTCAGCCTTCAATATACCTGTCACGTGGCCGACGGGACATTGCGAGATGCGGGCATTACGGCGATTTCGGTCAGCGAGTTGAACGGTGAGAAAGGGACATCTTTAGCGTCTCTCGATATTCACCGTACGATCGACGGATTTGCGGTTGGACAGCTCCTGGAGGGAATCGCCTTCCTTGTCATGCGGGACGAGAGATCTCTTGGCATAGCAGCGTCCGGTAAGATGGTCTTTAAGTTCGCATCCGGCTCTTTGGCGGCTCTGTCGGGAAGGACCGTCAGTTTCACGACCAAGCCGGCCGGATTTGGTCGATTCGAAATGGAGTTCGCAGATTGGCCTGAAGCCGCTGGTCCGAAATGAATAGGCGCCGCGCTGGCCGGTTGGCTTTCGGGGCAGGTCAAACCAGTGTGGTCTGGACGGAAATCGCAGCTCGAACGTCTTTTATGATGCTGGTTATATTGCTGAGTTGACTGTGAGAATCTGCTCAGCGCCTTTGCCGATGCGGACTGTCCAAGGCCCAGGCTCGCAACGACCGTCTAGACCTTATAGTGGGGGACCAAATCGAGACGCGGGCTCCTTTGCGTCCGGGTGGCGAGGAGCCCTGGCGCCTCGATCGAGAGGTTGGAAGCTCGCGCGCGGGCAGACGGCCGCCAGCGAGCGCGCGCCATTCTATCAATTGCCGATCTCACGATCATCCGCGCCAAAAGCGTGACGGCGATAATGCGGATGACTACGTGACCGCGCTGCTTGCCCACCTTTGCGGCGAGCGCGGCGCTGACGAGACACCGGCCAATGTCACGGGAGCGGCACCGTGACCTCGCCGCTCACAAGGCTTCCATGATCGTCAAGGTCGCGCTGAGCGAGCCACGTTGAACAGTGCCGGGCACGCTGATGCGCCACAAGGTCAGCCGGCCCGGCCGCAGCTCGAGGTCCCGAGCTCGTTGATCTCAATACGCAGTCCTGCCAGCCAGTCCGTAAGTTCAGAGATGCAAGCTGCGGGTGTGGCGCAGGGGCGATCGCCAGATCCATAGCAGGGAGGCCGCGCCCAGCGCGCTGCTGGCCAGTAACGCAGCCCGCAGGCCAGGTCCGGCGCCGACCACACCGCCAAGCACCGCGCCGATTGGCGCAAGCCCCCACACCAGGCTCCGGATGCTCGCATTGACGCGGCCCAGCAGCCGAGGCGGGGACAGCGCGTATCGAACGAAGACTTGGTGCTCGTTGTAGATCTCTTGACCAAACGACAGCACGAACTAGGACAGCGCCACGCAAATGACGGCCGCCGACCGCGGCTGCGTGATCAGCGCTGCCAGAGTCATGCCTGCGCCGCTGAGCGCCAAGGTGACCATCAATACCGGACCGAGGCCGATTACGCGGGCGGCCCACCCCCTGAGGTGACAGCGCCCCCAATACCACCCAGTGCGCCGACGCTGAGGACCAAACCCGTGGTCAAACCGTCCAAACCAAGCTGTTGGGTCAGGTAAAGCAGAAAAGCCGCAGAGTAAGCGTTGTAGCAGAAGATGAAGCTGCCGGTCGCAAATGTAACCGCTCGCAGAAAAGGATTGCCAAACACGGCCGTCAGTCCTTCCGCGATCTGACCGATGACCGAGCTCGATTCAGTTGTCGGCAGCTCGGCCGTGCGTGCCGGCACTAGCGACAGCAAGACAGTGGCCAGCACGAAGGAGGCCGAGTCGGCGAGAATCGCGGTTGGCGCGGAGAACGCACTGACCAGCCAGCCTGCCAGGAACGGACCGACGGTCACCACGCAAGACCTACTGAGTTGCCAGGAACTCTGGGTTCTGACGAATAGAGCCCGATCCACGACCGTTGGCACGTACGCCAGATAGGCGACGTCGCCGATCACTGCAGCCGTCCCGACAAGGGTGGTTGCCATACACAGTTGGACCATTCCAAGTTGGCCAAGGCTGGCGAGCAGCGGAATCGTTGCGAGCGTTGCTGCCATCACTAAATTGGCAGTCAACAGGATGCATCGGTGCGGGCGGCGGTCCACGATCACCCCGGCGAACAGGCCAATAATGAGGTACGGCGCCCGGCCGCAGGCGAGCAGCAGCCCGGTCTGCGCCGGGCCCGCTCCCAGCAGAGTGATCGCCGTCAGCGGTAGCGCCAGCAGCGTCACTTCGGATCCCAATTCAGAGACCGTGCGTCCGACAAGCAGCCCCAGATAGCCGCCCGGTAGCCTGCGAGATGGGCTGGAGATCTCGGTGGGATTCATGCGTCGATGGCTGGGCTCGAGGCCGGCAGATAACCCAACCGGGCTAATTCACCGCCGGCGATGCGCTCGAACTCCTCGATCTCCGCGCGTGTGAGATCCTGCGTGTAGCGACCAAGACGGCTGGCATGCAGCGGCATGCCTGCGGGCTTGGCCGCTGGGTGGCCGTACGGCCGTTCGAACAGCGCGTGCTCATGTTCGGCATGCCGCAGAACCGCTTCGTCCCAGGGCAGGTGCAGGTGATTCAGGATCTGCATCAGCCAGACACGGGGGCAAGTCACCAGATCCTCATAGCGCACCTCGAGATAGCGCTCAGGCGGTGCGACCAAATGAGGCCGAGATACCAATTCGAGCCAGCCCCGCGCGGCTTCGGGTATGGTCTGGTAGCCCCAGTCTGGCACGGTTTCCGCATGCGAGGCGGCAAGGTCCCGACCATCCCGTACGATGTGCACGAAATGCGCATCCGGCCATAGCTGGGCGAAGACGTCGATTTGGGTGATCTTGCGTTGCAGCTTCAGTCCCCAGCGCCGAGCGCCCTTTCGTGCCTTAACGAGCTCCCCGATCTCGTTAATCAGCCTGCATCTGTCGGCGAATGAAACGATGTCGCCGGCTGTCTCGTCCATCACCTTGGTGACGAGCTTGCGTACGTCGTCGAAGTGGAGGCCAAACCGCTGGCACTGCACCACGAAGTGCGCGCCGTCATACCAGAACGGGTCGATCACACGTTTGATCGTGCCGGTGACCCCGGGATCGTTAGCTGCGAGCAGGTCGGTCGCTCCCAGAATGTGCGAGCCGAGATTCGGAGGTTCTAGGAAGTCGATCTCCGGCCCCACCACCAGATCGGCATGCGAGTCCAGCATGACGCTCAGCAAGGTGATGCCGGACCGGTCATCGCCACCGAGCAGCACTGGCGAGGTGGAGAACGGGTCGGCCTCGGACATGGCAGTGTTCCCTGTTCGACGGTTGGTGCTCACGGGCGGCTCGGCGCGGAAAACCAACGCCGGATCGAATCTGCAGTGGCAATGAAGTGATCACCGGCGAACCGCACGGCAGCGGCAGTCGGATCCGGATCGTCGGACGTAGCCTCTACCTGAGTCAGTGCCGCCGGCAGGGCGTGTGCGGCGGCTTCAATCGCGGCCCGCACGTCGGCATCGGAGAGCGCCGCGGAGGGCATAAAACGGCCGCCGTACTGCATGAGAAAGCCGCGCGACGACATTTCCTGAAAGAAGGTATGACCAAGCTCGGCATTGGCAAACACCACGTCAAACATCGTGGGCCATGCGAACGCGCGCGCCTGAACCTTTTGGCGGACGAAGATCTCGTTGAGACCGTTCATGAGTTGCTCGCCAACCTGACGCATCCGCTCGAGCGCGGTACCATCGGCAAGCGCTTCGAGGGTGCTGAGCGCTGCCGCGAAGGGGCTGATCTCGCCTTGACAGGCGTTGCCCATGTAGGTCTTTTCGGCGGCATCGAGCACGTCTGCGTGACCTGCCACCGCCGACAGTGCCATGCCGTTGGCCAGTCCCTTGCTAAGTGTGATCAGGTCGGGCGCAAGGTCGATCGCGGTGTGATAGCCGCCGAGGCCGTAGCGAAATCCCGTCATCACCTCGTCCAGGATCAGCAGGGCGCCGTACCGGTGTACGATATTCTGCAATTCCCGGTGATATTCAGGCGGGAAGAAGTTGACCTCGGGGGTGATGATCACAGCAGCGACAAGCTGCCCTTTGGTCAGTCTCTTGAGCAGGTCAAGGTCGTAGTGGAAGTCGATACTGTCGAGGTCCCGGTCGGGTAGTCCCATCCCCGGACGGTCCTGTAAGTGCCAGTCGTGCCAGCCGTGATATCCGCTGGTAAGCACCAAGTTTACACCGGTATGCGCGCGGGCAAGGCGGACTGCAGCGGTCGTGGCGCAGGAGCCAGTGCGGAAAAATATCGAGCGTTGCGCGAGGGGGAATATCTCCGCCAACCGCTCGGCCACCTCGATCCGATGCACGGACAACGGTCCGGGCAGAATGCCGCCGGTGCGGCGCATTTCGGCAGTCACATGATCGACGACCGGTTCATATCCGGCTCCAAGCGGCGCAGCCCCGCTACACGAGGTCAGATCCACGTATTGTCTTCCGTCGACATCCCAGACATGCGCACCGCAGGCACGGCTCATGACGACCGGAAAACGCCGATTGAGATCCCATTTCTCCGACGCCGTGATCCGCAAGGCGCGGCGCAGTGCGGATTTGTGCCTATCCGTCGCGGTCAACGTGCCATTGGGGGTGCTGGTGAACATCAACGATTCTCCGGTCGCGGCCGGTCAGACCAGCTGCGTGAGGGTTCTGTGAGCAATCCCAACGCGTTCGCCTGCATGGTGAAGGTTGGATTGACGCCCCCGGGATACGGGAAGAACCGGCGGTCAGTGCCGTAGACGTTGTCGATATCGTGCACGCGGCCCCAGCGGTCGACCGCGGAGGCCTTCGGATCAATCCCCGCTCGACAGCCGTGCGGCGGCAGAACGGCTCCATCGCTGGGTGGCTCGAGTGAATCTGCGCCGGCCAGCCGGGCCACCTCCATCCGAAGTTCGAGCTCCTCGTAGTCAGGGCGAAGGTCGGCGTAATCGATAGGCCAGATCGGGTCGAGCGCGTCGCCCGCGACATGCGCTTCCGCGTCGAAATCACTGCGATATCGGAAGGCGATCCCAGCGTACAACGTCATTCCACCGCCGGGCGCCGACACGCTCCATGGCTGTTCGAACGGCATCAATGTGCCGGCCGGAGAGCGCACCAGGACCGCGTCATCCCTGCCATTTTGGACAGTTGACAGTGAGGCGCCGATGGGAAGCATGTGGCCCGCTTCGAGGACGAGCACCCGGAATCCGGCTCGCGCGACCTCGTGGGCAACGATCGAGCCATTGGCACCGCTGCCGACTACGGATACGTCAACGGACGTCATTGTCCCACCTGTAGCAAGGGACATCGGCCATGCGTCATGGCGACGTGTCCACACAAACAGTAGGCCAAGACAGCTAACGAGAACTGTCAGCGATAGCTTTGAAGTACGCACTCGTCAGACCGTCGCGACCTACTTTGAAACTCGTACAATATGACGCTCCGTGCGATTCAAGTCCCTTGAGCGCGCGGGTCGGGTGAATACGTTCAAGATCGGCTGAAGCAAAAAAGTATGAAGAATATGACCGTTATGCTCAAGGCGTCTGACGGCCGCGTGGCGATGGAGCAGTGGCAGCGGGTAGCTCAACCATATCCGTCCCGAGAGACCGCCTTGTTGTTGTGCGCACGCCACGATTATACGGTTGGGTCTTGTGCACCATAGACCAGCAGCTATGCCAAACGCACCTGCTGCAGGGCGGCCGCCGACGATACCTTTCGTTCCATACGCCGGCTTTTGAATCCGAAGCGCGATTTACATTGGCATGGTTGCAAGAAAGGTCGTCATAGGATGCCTCGACGCCCTCGCGGCATCGAGGACATGATCGAGCTTGCCGCCGCATCGAGCCTGCGGCCGCCATGATTCGATCTAACTCTCGTCAGCTTCTCGATAGATTGAGCCCCTAACATGTGAAGCGGGGGAGTCCGGAGCTAACCGTTCTGATTGTTCAATCGGAGGTGTGGAATGGACCCGTTTAACGTCATGAAGGCTTCAAGTACGACTTCTTCTGGCATGTCGCGCGCAAGGCCAGAACGGCTGCAAGTGAACCAAGCCGCCCTTGAGCCGCGCCTGAGGAAAGCCGCACAGGGGCGGCCTAGGCAAGCCGATACGGAGCTCTCCCGTCATATTGCTTCTGCCCTGCAGGCGGCCGAGATCGGCACAGCGTCTCAGCAGCCCGATGAGAAACTTATCGTTGTTTCCAACCGTGGTTCGACTTTCGACCCTAACAAACCCAAGACGGGTGGTCTTGCCGCGGCCCTTGAGCCCGTCGTTGAACGTTCTGGCGCCGTTTGGATGGGGACTTCGGGGACCCTAAGCGAGGGCAGCGAGCAGGTATCCGCCTTTGAACAGCACGGCAAGGGTCAAGTTGCAAAGATAGAGGTGCCGGCCGACGACTATGCCGGATTCTATTATGGATTTTCAAATTCTACCCTGTGGCCGGCATTTCATTCGCTGACCGAGCGGATGTCCCCCGCTTCGGAGGAAAGTTATAAGAGCTATCGCGACGTCAACTGCGCCGTGGCGCGCGCGCTGTCGCGCCTTGAAAGTCGAGGCGCGATCTGGGTGCATGATTATCATTTCCTTCCCCTCGGCAGCGAGCTGCGCGAGCTCAAGATTGAGCAGCCGATCGGCTTTTTCCTACATACGCCATGGCCGAATCCTGATGTGATAGAAGAGGTGCCCCATCATGACGAACTGATGGCATCGATGCTGGCCTACGACCTTGTCGGCTTTCAAACCCGCTGGAATCTCGATAATTTCCTTTCTTGCCTCCAATCGCATCTTGGGCTGGAGAGCAGGAGCGATGTCGTGATCTCGGCCCGCGGCTTGACCCGGTGCCAAGTGTTTCCCATTGGAATCGATCCAAAGCAGTTCGCAGACTATGTTGTGGAATCGCTGACCAAGCATCGAGAGAAGATTTCGTCGGTGCAGTCAAAAATCGATGGCACGAAGCTAGCAATTGGCGTCGACCGGCTCGACTATACGAAGGGTATCGACAACCGGATCAAAGCTTTCGATCAGCTGCTGACAGACAAGCCGCATAGCATCTCGCTGTTGCAGATCGCGACCCCTTCGCGCACCGATATTCCAGCATACAGTGAATATCAGGGCGATATCGACGGCCTCGTCGACGACGTCAATCGTAAGCATGGAATCGACGACGGCTGGAGGCCGATTCTCTATGAGAAGGATCACGTCTCGCAGGTGGAGCTCGCGGGCCTTTACCGCACCGCGGAGGTTGGTGTGGTGACGCCGCTGCGTGACGGCATGAACCTGGTGGCGAAAGAATACGTTGCTGCGCAAGATCCGGACGATCCGGGCGTGCTGGTCTTATCGAAGTTCGCAGGCGCGGCAGAAGACCTCAACGAAGATGAGGCGCTGCACGTGGATCCAA
>NZ_JBBIAM010000149.1:0-21483 GCF_054185185.1 Bradyrhizobium sp. UFLA05-153 | reverse complement strand
GAGCCCGGTGCGTTAGCAGCGCTCGCCGGGATCTGGGTGGGGGGCGAGGAGCAATCCTCGTCCCTACCACGACCCTCGCGGGTCCGACCCATGGCGACGGTTATTGCGTCCCGATTTCCCCGGAGATCACAGGTCCGAACAGTTCACCGTGTTCACCGTTGAACCGCGACATCTGCATCTGCTCGACTGGGAAATAGTCGGTCGGGCTTGTATTGATCTTGATGCCCGGCAACAACAAACCAAGTTCAAAATCCTTGAGGTTGGCGGCCTGTCTCATCACGTTCTCGCGGGTGAGTTCGTCGCCGCATTGCTTGAGCACTTGAACGATGGTCTGCGCTGTCAGGTAGCCATAGACACTGAAAGTGCTGGTCTTGTCTCCCTCGGGAAAATACTTGTCCATGAATGAAGCCCACTCCTTGATCGCGGGATCGTCCTTCCAGGTTGGATCAGTGGGGTCCTTGAGATAATTGGTCGACAGAATGCCCTTGGCGTTTTCAAGTCCAGCGGGCCGCAGCACGGAGCCCACCGAGTTCGAGATGCTCGCGAGGAGCTGAACCGGCTTCCACCCGATCTCAGCTGCCTTTCTGATCGCCTGTGCGGCGAACTTCGGGGAGGTCTCATTAAAAAAGATGTCGGCGCGCGAGGTTTTGAGCGTAACAACCTGCGAGTCGACAGTTGGCTCCGAAGGATCGTAGGGGAGTTCTGCTACGATCATGCGCTTTGCGGCCTCGGCACCAAGGCCATCTTTGAGGCCTTTGACGTAGTCGCGACCCGAGTCGTCGTTCTGGTAGAGAATTCCGATCTTGCCCTGCGGTATGTTCTGCAGGATGTATTTTGCATAGATCCGCCCCTCGGTCTGATAGGTCGGCTGCCAGCCCATAGTCCATGGAAAGCTCTTCCAATCGCCAAACTGGGTGGCGCCCGTAGCAACGAAGAGCTGTGGCACCTTCTTTTGATTCATGTATTGCCGAATGGCATTGTTGGTGGGTGTACCGAGACTCTGGAAGATGAGCAGCACTTCATCGCTCTCTACCAGTTTGCGTGCTTGCTCCACAGTCTTGGGCGGGCTGAACGCATCGTCGTAAGAAATAAAGTTGATCCTTCTTCCGTTGATGCCGCCCTCGTCGTTGATTTTCTTGAAAAAAGCCGCCTCCGTCCGGCCTATCAGCGCGTAGGCCGACAACGGACCGCTGTAGGGCATGATGTTGCCGATTTTGATTTCGTTGTCGCTGGCGCCGGGGTCGTATTTCTTCTCCGCCGCTACTGGCTCCGTGCCAACACAAAGGACAAGCAGAATTGCCAGTAGAATCCCTCGCGTCTGGGACATGTTGGCCTCCCTGTGTGTCGTCGGCTGCTTGCCGATCATAAGGCAGTCTAAGGTTTGCGCCGCGAACTTGTCTAGCTAGACCGACTTCCGTTCTTGGCCCTTCGCGTCATTTCGCGAGCGCGTAACAATCAGGTGCTTTCAGGTAAAAGCGGACAACAAACAGCAGGCAGGGCCGGCTGGCTCAGTCGAGAATGACCCTTTGCAGAAGTCGGGCTACCAGAAGTACCGCGCACAACGCCGCATTGGTGTGCGGCGGCGCGGTTCGCTTTCCATCCTGAGGGGCCGTCCATGAGGAGCCCAATTTGATCTCTGTCAAAATGGCAAGTGGATTTTATGCTATGCGAGTTCTTTGGTGCCGTCATGACGACAGTCCGCCATATCTTGGAAGAGAAGGGTCATCGGGTCTGGTCTCTCCATCCCAGCGATAAAGTCTACGACGCAATTAAGATGATGGCCGACAAGGACGTTGGCTCGCTGGTCGTGTTGGACGGCAGCAAAATAGCCGGCATCGTCACCGAGCGGCACTACGCACGCAACGTCTTCTTGAAGGGGCGCGCGTCGCCACAGACGCGAGTCGACGAAATCATGGAACGCAACGTCGTGTGCGTTGCGCCCGACCAATCAATCGAAGACTGCATGGCGCTCATGACTACAAAGCGCGTCCGCCATCTGCCGGTGATTGAACATGGCGAGCTTCTTGGGATCGTTTCGATCGGTGATCTGGTCAAGAGTATTATCAGCGACCGGGAATTTGTGATCGAGCAGTTGGAGCACTATATCCGCGGCAGCGGCCGATGATTCTAAGCTGAATTGATCCATTCCGCCGATCCAGTCGAATCCTCCGGTGGAGAGCGATCGCCGTCGGCTTCGGATTTTGCGTCGCGGCTCAGTAAGGGTGCCTCACATTGGCGGTGCGCTGCATAGCTGCGCCGCGCTCAATTCGGGCTTTGCGGACGCTGCATTGCAACAGGCGCCGTCTTTAGGGAAAGCCTCGTCAAACCGAATGAAATGATTTAAACTTTCCATGAAACGCCTACTTGGGCGTCTGGCGTTGAATTGCGCTCCCGTCGCGGTATGGGGAGTGCCCGATGATCAAGTTTCTGCAACACGTGCGTGGTTGGACATTCGGTCCGGACACCGTTGGTGTAGTGACTGTCGTTATCAACGACGCGTGGCAGTTCCCAAAAACTTACAAGGCCGATAGTTCTCCGCCTCACGCGATGAAGCCGCGCGCGAGATCCTTGCTGGACACATTGTTGAGACGGCCTCGCTCTATGAGTGCCATTAGCGTCCGTCTGCGCGAGAGCGCCACTTGGCCCGTGTGATTTCGAGGCTACGCGATAGCTTGGGAGACAGCGTATGTCAGATAGAACAACAGCAGAAGTGTCAGAAGCCGAGATCGCGGTCCACTGGCAGGAAGAGAACTACGTCAACCCGCCAGAGAGATTTGTCGCGCAGGCCAACCTGACAGACAAAACGGTCTTTGATCGCTTCAGTCTCGACAACGTCCCGGAGTGCTTCAAAGAGTACGCCGATCTTCTTGACTGGTACCGGCCCTGGGACGTCGCACTTGATACGAGCAATCCGCCGTTCTGGCGATGGTTTGTCGGCGGCAGGATCAACGCCAGTTACAACTGCGTCGATCGCCATCTCACCAAGTACAAGAACAAGACGGCGATCCACTTCGTCCCTGAGCTAGAGCACGAAGCGATCCAGCACATCACCTACCAGGAGCTCTATGTTCGCATAAACGAGGTCGCTGCATTGTTGCGCGAAGGCTGCGGTCTAGAGAGTGGCGACCGGGTGACGTTGCACATGCCCATGGTGCCAGAGCTTCCGATCACGATGCTCGCCTGCGCCAGGCTCGGGGTCATTCACTCGCAAGTCTTTAGCGGCTTCAGCGGGAAGGCCACGGCAGATCGCATCGTCGATTCCGAAAGTCGTGTGCTGATCACAATGGACGCCTATTACCGTGGCGGCCAACTTCTCGATCACAAGGAGAAAGCCGACGTCGCAGTCAGCGAGGCAGAGAAGGAAGGCGTCAAGGTCGAGAAGGTGCTCGTGTGGCAGAGATACCCAGGGCGATATTCAAGCAAAACGCCGCTGGTCGGGGGCCGCGATTTCGTCATGAACGAGATGTTGTCGGCCTATCGACAGCGCCGGGTCGACGCTGTGGAAATGCGTGCGGAAGATCCGCTGTTCCTGATGTACACCAGCGGCACAACCGGGAGGCCGAAGGGATGTCAGCACAGCACCGGTGGATATCTGTCCTACGTCGCGGGAACGTCGAAATACATTCAGGACATCCATCCGGAGGATGTCTACTGGTGCATGGCCGATATCGGCTGGATCACGGGCCACTCCTACATCGTCTATGGGCCACTGGCGCTCGCCGCCTCATCGGTGGTGTACGAGGGGCTTCCGACCTATCCCGACGCGGGGCGTCCGTGGCGCATCGCCGAAGAACTCGACGTCAACATCTTTCACACCTCACCGACAGCGATACGCGCGCTTCGGCGCGCCGGGCCGGACGAGCCGCTAAAGTACAATCACCACTTTAAGCATATGACCACTGTGGGCGAGCCCATCGAACCGGCCGTGTGGAAGTGGTACCACGAGGTCGTTGGCAAGGGCGAGGCGGTCATCGTCGACACCTGGTGGCAAACGGAGAACGGCGGTTTTCTGTGCAGCACGGTACCGGCTCTCTACCCGATGAAGCCGGGAAGCGCAGGGCCGGGCGTGCCCGGCATTCATCCGATCATCTATGACGAGGCAGGCACCGAGATTCCACCGCGCTCTGGCCGTGCCGGAAACATCTGCATCCAGAACCCCTGGCCGGGCTCATTTCAGACGATTTGGAAAGACCCCGATCGCTTCGTCCAACAGTACTACGCGCGCTACTGCAAGGACCGAACGAGCCGCAACTGGCGCGATTGGCCGTACATGGCCGGCGACGGCGCGCTGCAGGCGGCCGATGGGTATTATCGCATCCTGGGTCGAATCGACGACGTCATCAACGTGGCCGGGCATCGGCTTGGGACCAAGGAGATCGAGTCCGCCAGCCTGCTTGTTGAGGAGATCGCCGAGGCGGCAGTGGTTCCTGCCAGGGACGAAATCAAAGGCAAGGTCCCTGATCTCTACGTATCGCTAAAGCCTGGACTCGCCCCCGGCGAGGACATCCGCAAGCGAGTGGAAGACTCCGTGATCCGTGAGATAGGGGCGATAGCTCGTCCGCGCCGTGTCGTGATTGTCCCTGATATGCCAAAGACCCGTTCCGGGAAGATCATGCGCCGCGTTCTCGGAGCGATTTCGAACAACGAGGATGCCGGCGACATCTCGACGTTGGCCAATCCCGAGATCGTTGATGAGATTCGAAAGATGAAACCCTAGTCCGCGGTCTTCGCGGCCTGTCCCGCGAAACGCGTCGGACGGAACACGGGAGGAGCCCATGGCAACAAATGAAGTCGTGGAGTGCATCCGGCCGTTGCTGGCAAGGTTCTCCGAGAATGAAGAAACCGTCCGCCGGTTAGTGGCGATGGACGAAAGCTTCGATGCGCTTTGTCACCAGTACCGCCACGTCATCGACCTCCTTGAGAGCTGCAAGGCGGACGTTGGTCACGAGGCGGAGGTTGAGCAGTTCGAGCAGCGCCGGGCTCGGCTGGAAGAACAACTGCTAACGCGCATTGAAGGATATCAGCCGCAGTAGCCGTAATCCCACGAAGCGCGGAGCGCGAAGCAGTCGTGGATAGAGAGAGCTGAGTGCTCGCCGAGCTATCGGGGCGCAGGCACCTTTCAGCAAAGGGAGCCTGCAGCGCAAAGAAGAAGTGAAAAGCACCAAACTCTTGTTTGGGCTCCTGTAGTGCGGAGGACATCCATGAGTACATTCAACAACACAAGTGCGCCGCAGATGAAGCTTTTATGGATCGCGGTTGCTCTTCTGGGTGCCGTGGCATTTGCGATCGTGGCGCTCAATCGTGGTGAAGCGGTCAACGCCGCGTGGTTGGTCGTCGCCGCGACTTGCATCTATCTTATCGCCTATCGGTTTTATGGGTTGTTCGTCGCCAACCGCGCGCTCGGGGTCGACGGTATGCGGCAGACGCCTGCCGCTCGCCACAATGACGGTCTCGATTACGTCCCGACCAATCAGTACGTGCTCTACGGCCATCATTTCGCGGCGATCGCCGGCGCGGGTCCACTGGTTGGTCCAGTGCTTGCCGCGCAAATGGGCTATCTGCCGGGCACGCTCTGGATCCTCGCCGGCGCGGTGTTTGGCGGTGCGGTCCAGGACATGACCGTGCTGTTTCTATCGACGCGGCGCGATGGTCGTTCGCTCGGCGACATCGTGCGCGCCGAGATGGGACCGGTGGCTGGCACCATCGCCGGTGTCGGCATTCTCCTGATCTGCGTCATCGTACTTGCGGTCCTCGCTCTCGTTGTCGATAAGGCTCTGATCGGCAGTCCGTGGGGAACTTTCGCGGTGTTCTGCTCGATTCCGATCGCGCTTCTGATGGGGGTCTACAGTCGGTTTATCCGCCCGGGCAGGGTCGGCGAAATGTCGCTACTCGGCTGCGTATTGCTTCTCGCGGCGCTGATCTATGGCAAGACCGTGTCCGAGACGCCTTCGCTCGCCGCGTATTTCGATCTGAGCGGGGAGACCCTCGCGCTGATCATCATCGGATACGGCTTCGTCGCATCCGTGCTGCCGGTCTGGCTGCTTCTGGCTCCGCGCGATTACCTTTCGACATTCCTTAAGATCGGCACCATCGCGCTGCTCGCCATTGGCATCATCATCGTTCGTCCCGATCTCCAGATGCCGGCCGTCACCAAGTTCATCGACGGCAGCGGACCAGTTTGGGCTGGCAGCCTGTTCCCGTTCCTGTTCATTACCATCGCCTGCGGCGCAGTTTCAGGATGGCATTCACTCATTTCGTCGGGGACGACGCCGAAGATGATCGAGAACGAAACACAGATCGCATTCATCGGCTACGGCGCAATGCTGATGGAATCCTTCGTCGCCATAATGGCTATGATCGGCGCCAGTATCATCCATCCAGGCGTCTATTTTGCGATGAACAGTTCAGCGGGACTGATCGGCACTACGGCCGAGCAAGCGGCACAGGTAATCTCGGCATGGGGGTTCACGGTAACCCCGGATGATATCACCCAGGTGGCAAAGGACGTCGGAGAGACCTCGATCATGTCGCGCACCGGCGGCGCACCAACGCTCGCCGTCGGCATGGCCCAAATCCTGTCGTCGTTCCTTGGCGGCCGTACCCTGATGGGCATCTGGTACCACTTCGCAATTCTCTTCGAGGCCCTGTTCATCCTCACGACAGTCGATGCCGGAACGCGCGTGCTCCGGTTCATGATTCAGGATCTCATCGGCAACGTTGTTCCAGCCTTCAAGGAGACTTCGTCCTGGACCAACAATATTATCGGTTCGGCGCTTTCCTGCGCACTCTGGGGCTACTTTCTCTACGTTGGAGTGATCGATCCATTGGGGGGTATCTGGACGCTATGGCCTCTGTTCGGGACCGCCAACCAGATGCTGGCGGCAATCGCGTTGACGGTGTGCACCGTCGTCCTATTCAAGATGAAACGCGAGCGGTTTGCGTGGGTCACGATTGTGCCCGCCACGTGGCTCGTGGTCTGCACGACTACCGCGGGGCTCGAGAAGGTGCTCAGCCCCGATCCAAATGTGGGGTTCATCGGCCACGCACTCAAATACGGCGATGCGATCGCAGCGGGTCAGTTGTTGGCACCTGCAAAGACGCTTGGCGAGATGAGCCGGATCGTCTTCAACGACTACATCGATGCAACGCTTGCAGCTGTGTTCGTGCTGGTGGTCGTTGCGACAGTAATCTATGGCCTGATCAATATCCGGCGAGCGCTGGGCAATCCGCAGCCGACCGCATCGGAGATTGGGCTCGCTGGAGTAACCGCGGGAGGTGGCCATGCCTGACCTGCACGACTTGTTCGACCAATCCGCCAGCGCGGTCCGGGCCGCCCGTTATTGGAGCACGCGCACTGCGCGTCTGATGATCGGCGTTCCCGATTACGAGACATACGTCGCGCATCGGCAGGCGAAGCATCCGGACCAGCCAATCATGACGTATGTGGAGTTCTTCCGCGAACGCCAGCAGGCGCGCTATGCCGTCGGGAAAGGTCGCTTTAGAGGCTGCTGCTGAAAGCCAATCCTGGCTCTGCAGCTGACTGCAAGCGGCCAGATAGCTGAGGGCCCAAACGCGCAGGCCAAAGGTGAAGACTAGTGTGATGATCAATAGCTTTAGGGACGGCCAGAAACCTTGATTAGCTAGCAGTTCTAAAATCGGCATCTCGCGCAGTTCCTTTGTGTTCATCACATAAAAGTAGGGCGCGACGAATCCCGCCACTGCAAAAGCCGCCGCCAAGTTGTTCAGAAACGTCGCATTGAGTTTCTGCCGCTCGTTTCTTGCCGCTTTTCCCATAGTGTCCCCCGTTGCCACATCGGTTAGAATCGCTTCGACGTGATCAGTTGAGCCGCTATTTACCCCTCTGCTTACGCCGCTTGGCTGGTTTCGGGTTGAAGCGCCCTCCAGATGGTGCCGACGCCACAGCCATATTCCTCGGCAAGCTCGGGGATCGTCTTCCCGGCAGCATAGAACTCGGCGATCTTGCGCTTATGGCCGTCATCAAGACGCTCCGGACGCCCAAACTTCTTGCCCTGGCGCTTGGCCCGCTCGAGAACTGACAAGGCCGAGGCTGAGCTCACTACGGAAGGGCTCGATCGTGTCGTCCGTGGCAAGGGCAAGGCTACTCACCAAACGCACATCGCCTCTCCGGGCCGAATGAAACTTGTGATACGGCGTTAGCCCGGTTTGGATCTAATTCCTGTGTCACCTTCAAACCCAAGGAGTTCGACATGGCTAACCGCCAGCAGAGAGGGAATCGGGAGGCCAAGAAGCCTAAAAAAGAAGATCAAGGTAATTGCCGCCGCGCTAAGCCAAAAGGCCTCGGCATGGCAGCCGACCTTGGCTTCCGGCAAAAAGAAATAGCTAGCGTCGTCTGATGCCTTGTCCGGAAGGCCGCCTGGTCTCGTCCGCACCAGCGGCGCTGCCGTGCGGACTGTACACGATAGCTGTTGCAACAGGTTGGTCGCCCCAGCTCCTAGACGCACCGCCGCGGGGCCGGCGGCCTTACTTCGAGGCTTTGGTGATTTTGTGCTCCAAGTGGCCGGTCTCATGATCACGGCGGAGCTGGCTCAACGATGTCTCGTTCAGCTTAAGTAGAACCTCGCTGAGCTTCTCGGTGTCAGGAAAGCCAGCCGCGAAACTCTGGCCGTACACATTGCGCAACGTGCGAATGAGGGTGTTTCCGTGTTTGGCGCTGATTTGTTCGTCCGTGTTGCGGTGGCGATTGTCGAGAGTTGCCTTGCTCATGCTGCCCTCCATTGTGCCCGCGCCGACAGCATCCACCTGCCGAGACCAAATCGCAACAACGCGTGCTCGGGAAGTGGTAGCGGGCGATTGGCTCAAGGCGTGCTTGCTTAACTCGTCCCGCCTCCGTCAAATGCGACCACGGACACCTAAAGCATATTTCTCGACGTATTAGGTCAACCTCACTGACGCACTGCTAAGCTCGTTAGACCACCAGTCGCGCAGCCGCAGCGTCCGCTTTTGCTTTCACGACGCTGGGCCAGAGGGCAATCGGATGCATTGCATCACGGTATGGTCCACGCTAGAGCAGCTGCGACTTTTAGAGGTAGACACATGTCATATGCCTATAAGCTGAATGAAGACGTTCGCCACCAGCCCCAAGGTCCACAAGGACGTGCCGCAACTGATCCACCAATGATTTACACCATCGTTCAACTTATGCCCATCGAGGCAGACGGACGTCTTAGATACCGCATCAAGTGCAAGTCAGAGAATATCGAGCGAGTCGTTACGGAAGATCAGCTTTCGTATTCTCAGTAATTTAGCGCGCTTGCTGACGGTAGGAGTCTGGTCGTTCTGAATGATCGAGAAAATATCCTGAGGGCGCCTCGCGAGAAGCCGCTCAAAACGTGCGAGATCATGAAACGCGCCAATGTCGTGAATGAAGAAGTTTGCCAAGCCCTCTTGTTGAAAATTCGAGACTGAGGCTTGGTGAAGTTCGATATCCACAAAGGGCGATGGCTCATCGGATGATTCGTGAAATCGCGGCGACCGTCCAGCGTCGATCCCAGAAGACTCACTGTGGCGGTTAGGAACACCCTCAGATTTGAAGGATCGAGCGTCTCGCAGCACCTGGCCGGAATGCGGTCCTTTTGACGCGATCGTCGTGACCGCAGCGCTCGGCGAGGTGCCGCCGTCACTGATTGAGCTGCTCAAAGTGGGGGGCCGACTGGTGATGCCGGTGGGCTCAGCTTACACGACCCAGACCCTCACTGTGGTCGAAAAGACTGGCCCCGGCGAGACGGCCAAGCGCGCCGTCGGCCTTGTGCGCTTTGTACCCTTTACGCGTTCAAAAGATTGAAAGCCAATCAACGTTCAGTTCTGGAGCACGCGCTTGTGGGCCAGATGACCAAAGCCTTGCGGGAATGCACTTTGGAGAGCAGCAGCTTTTGGCGCGCGGCGGACATTGGTCGAGCGCCTGCTGCACAAGAAGAACGGGTCCGCCTCACGCGCAGACGATGGAAACAGGGTTCAGCTCGCGTTGTTTGCCGCCTGCCGGGCCGACTCGTCACCTCAATATGGCGGTATATGGCGGTCGAGAAGTCCTCGTATACATAAGTATAGTCGTCACAAGACATAATTCCTGATCAATCATTGGCCACCGTGAGGCCGGGTTCGACCCCCGTGCACCGTCAACGATCGCTGGCGCTTGCCGCTCCGGGCCGGGGGACAACCGCGCTACCCGGCGCGAGAAACAAGTCGATTTGATCCATCGCTCTTCAGCAAGAGTCGATTATGCAACATCCGGTTCAAGTGCCGTCGGCCGGGGTGGATTTAAATGAGCGCAAGCACCCCGAGGAGGCGCTACGTGAGAGCGAGGAGCGCTTTCGCACCTTGGTGCAATTCTCGTTCGATGTGTACTGGGAAACCGACGCGCATCATCGCTTCATTCGCCAGGAGTTCGCTGAGACGCTTTCCCAGCCGCCGGTCGCCGAGATTGGCAGGACGCGGTGGGAAGTGTCTTATCTGGAGCCTGATGCAGAGGGCTGGCGCAAGCACCGGGAGACGCTGGATGCCCACCTTCCGTTCCGTGATTTCGAGCACGCGCGGCCGACTCCCGATGGCGGCAAGCGCTACACGTCCGTCTCCGGGCTGCCCGTGTTTGACGAGACGGGGCGCTTCATGGGCTACCGCGGTGTCGGGCGCTACATCACGGAGCGCAAGCGCGCCGAACAGGCGCTGCGCGAGAGCGAGGCCCGTTACCGGACCTTCGTGGACCACGCGACAGACACGTTCATGCTCCATGATGAAGACGGTCGTGTTCTCGACGTGAACCGAAATGCTTGCGAAAGCCTGGGCTACAGCCGGGACGAACTGATTGGGGCTGTTCCGTTCTTCTTCAATCTGGATATGGATGAAGCGAGCTGGCGGGTCAACCGCGAGCGCCTCAAGGCCGGCGGCATCGCTACGCTTGAGAGCCGCTATCGCCGAACGGACGGCACCGTGTTTCCCGTTGAAGTCCGCATGCGAGAATTCTGTGAAGGCGGCCAGCGACAGATCATTTGTCTGAGCCGTGACATCACCGAGCGTAAAAGAGCCGCCGAGACCTTCCGGGAGATGCAGGCGGAACTGACACACGCCAATCGCGCGGCGGCCATGGGACAGGTCACGGCTTCGGTGACACACGAATTGAGCCAACCCATTACCGCGATGCTCTGTAACGCCGAGGCCGCACTGAACTGGCTAGGATCGCAAGCTCCGAATCTCGAAAAAGCGCGGCGGGCGCTGGCATCCATTGTCGCGGATGCCAAGCGGGGCGGCGAGATCATCGGCTGGATCCGTTCCCTCATCAAGAAGACGCCGGCGCCGAAAGGGAGCCTCGATGTCAACGGTGTCATCCTGGACGTGATCACGATAGTCCGGAGCGAACTGATTAAACACGGTGTCTTGCTCCAGACCGACCTCGCGCCGGGCTTGCCGCTCGTGGAGGGCTATCGCGTCCAGCTGCAACAGGTTGTTCTCAATCTGATCCTCAACGCGATCGAGGCAATGAACGGCCACGAGGAGGGGGGACGGGAGCTGCGGATCAGCACGGCCGCAGATGCCTCAAATGTCGTTGTTGTCACCGTGCGAGACAACGGTCCTGGACTCGACGCGGCAATGGTCGACCGCTTGTTCGAGCCCTTCTACACCACCAAGCCGGAGGGGATCGGCATGGGCCTGTCTATCTGCCATTCGATCATCGAAGCGCATGGAGGAGGGCTTTGGGCCGGCGCGAACGAGCCACGGGGCGCGGTGTTTCAGTTCAATCTTCCCGCGGGACAGGGTGATCCACGTCGCATGTCTTGACGGGGGGCTCCGCCGACCGGCGCCGACAGCCTCAAATGTATCCTCGGCCACGTGGGAAGCCCGCTGTTGGGCGCAAAGCGGACTCTTGAAAAATGATCGACCGTTAATGGGCCATCTGATCCAAGTCAGCGCCCAGTACTGTCAATCCAGCTCAGCCTTTGACAGCGCCGAAAGAAAGACCGCGCGCGAGATAGCGTTGCACAAAGAAATAGAGGATCACCGGTGGAACGATTCCGATCAGCGTATTGACTGCCGCTATGTTGAAATCGACGCCCCGGGTCGAACGCGAGGCAAGCACCAGCGCCGAGAAGGTCGTCGCGCTTTGAGACGTGAGCGCCGACGCAAAAAGCGCTTCGTTCCATGTGAAGGCAAAAACCAGCACGGCGGTAACGATAAGGCCGTCCACGGAAAGTGGCAGCGAGATTTTCCAGAATATCTGCCAGGGCGTGGCGCCTTCGACCTTTGCCGCGTCCTCGATCTCGGTGCTGACGTCGCGGAATATGTCACGCATGATGACGACGGCGAAGGCGAGATTGAAGGCGGAATAGCAGAGGATCAGCCCGATCCACGTATCTACCAGCCTGAGAGAGACCATGAGCAGGTAGAACGGTACGAGCACCACAGCGGGCGGCAGCACGCGCTGCGAGAGGAACCATAGTGCAATGTCGCCCGACCGAATCGGAAACTGAAAGCGGGCAAGCGCATAGGCGGCCGGTACGCCGAGGATCAGGGCAAAGACGGTAGTGCCGACGCTAACAACGACACTGCTGATGAAGGCATTGATTGCCTGCGGGTCGGAAAGGACATTGCGCCAGGAATCGAGTGTCGGCTCAAAATTGAGGAAAGGAATGAAGGCATGGGGCTCGAAGGTTGCGGTGCTCGTTTTGATTGAGTTGATAGAAGCCCACAGGAAGGGCAGCAGCGTGATTACGGCCGCAAGCGCCAGAAGCGTATAGACGACCACCTTGGAAATCAGGCTTGCCCTGAGCCACAGAATTTTGGTCATGCTCTTGCCCTCCGTGGGAAACTCATTGCCTTTCAGCCTAGCCGCTTGCGCATTTGTTTGAAGAACACAGTGATGAGTGCCGCCACCATGATGAGGAAGATGATGCCCATCGCCGAGCCTTGGCCGAAGTTGAAAAACTGGACTGTGGTCAGATAGTCCATCGCACTGAAGACCTCCGTGCTCGTGCCCGGACCGCCCGTGGTCAGCGCATAGGGGATCGCGAACACCTTCAGGCCTTCGATGATCCGAAGCAGGATGGCGATCGTCGTCACCGGCCATGCAAGCGGGATCCCGAGTCGCCACATGACCTGCCAATGATTCCGGGCATCGAGGATCGCGGCATCATAGAGATCGCTCGAAATGCTGCTCAGCCCCGCCAGCACGATGATGAACACGAAGGATGTCCAGCGCCAGATATCGAGCAGTATAGCCGCGGCAATTCCGCCGGATGGCGTCGAAAGCCAGGGTACTTCGATGCCCGCGAGTTCCAGCACGGCCGTGACCAGTCCCCCCTGGGAACTGAAAAGCGTCACGCCGAGATAGCCGATGGCCACCTCCATCGTGAAGAGAGGCATGCCAATGATGGTACGAAAGCCGCGCGCCCAGGGCGCACCGAGATTGACCAGCCATGCTGCAATAAAGCCTAGGACAACTTCGACCGGCACCGAGACCGCTACGTAAATGGCGGTGACCATGATGCTATGCCAGAAGCGGTCAGAGGCGAGCACGTCGGCATAGTTCTGCAAGCCGATATAGCCGGTGATCCCCATCCCGAGCACATAATTCGCGAAGCTGTAGCGGATGACGAATATGAGCGGCGCGAACGTGAACGCGACGACCCACAGCACTGCAGGGAGGAGAAGAACATATTTGAAGACCGCGCCGTACTCGGCCGGCCTTCCGTGCATCGCTTTCATCGAATGCCCCAGTCGCCGAACGTAGCCCGCGCTCTCCGGTGCGCAAAGGATCAGCGGCGCGCCGCGTTTCCGGGTCGGCGCGAGCGGCGCCGCGAAATCTGACTCCTCACGGTAGCCGGCAGCGGCTTCCGACGGTATCTATCACGCGAACGAGGCCTGGTAGAGCGCCTTCTGCTTTTCGCGTCCGTAGCGCTCCGTAATCTTCTCCCAGGCAGCAGCAGTAGCATCGAGTGCCGCCTTCGGCTGCATCTGGCCACCCAGGACCGCCGAGATGTTGACATCGAGCTCGTGCCAATATTCGGCTGTTCCCGGAATGCGCAGATATTCCTCCTGCACCGGCGCGCTCAGGACCGAATAGTAGCCCTTCAGATATTCGACGACGTCATCGGGATCCCAGTTCTGCGCCTTGAACTCGTCCAGACTCGCGGTACCAACAGGTGGCAGATACTCGAACTTCATGCCCGGCTGCACGCCGGTCCAGCCGTTTGCGGAATTGAAGAAGGCATTCTTCTTGTTGGCCATAAAGGCCAGGAAATCGTAGGTCGCCTCGCGCTTCTTGGAATTGCGGGAGATGACGCAATGCCAGGAGCCGCCATTGGAGTTGCCGACCTGGTTGAACTCGTATTTTTTCCATTGACCGGTGATCGGGTTGAAGGCCTCGGTCGTGCCGGGGATACCGGCCGCACCTACCTTGCCTTTCACCTTCGATGTCTTGGGATCCTGGGCAAGCGTCGGCAGGTCACCCCAGGTCGGCTCCATCGCCGAATGACCGGCGAGGAAAAGATTCCAACCCTGCCCAAGTGTCCAGCTTATCTCTTCACGCGGACCGGCGCCGGCAAGCTTGATGTAATCCTCTAGCGCCCTGAGGTGCCCTTCCGAATTGATGAGGGGCTTCATGTTCTGCGGATTGAAGAAATAATACTTGTTGTCAGGCGAGATGACATATGGTGCCGACAGGGACAGGAAATGAAAAAATCCCTGCTCGTTTACCTTGGCGTGTAGCGCCAGGCCCCAGTCATTGCCGCCATCCTTGTTCCAGTCCCAGCCGGTGAAGAATTCGGCGGCGTCGTGCAACTCCTTCATCGTCTTGGGCGGACTCGGTAGCTCATAACCGTACTTGGCCTTGAACTTTTCGTTGTTCTGGCCGTCGGCGAAAATATCCTTGCGGAAGTACAGCGCCTGCGCGTCCCCATCGAAGAGCACGCCGTAGAGCTTGCCGTTCCATTCATAGAGCTTGCGCATGGACGGCAGCCACTGGTCGGGATCCCAATATGGATAACGCGGATCGGCCAGGAAGCTGTCGATCTCGATGATATACGGTGTCTCAGGTACGAAGAAGTCGCCATAGAACCACGCGCCGGTCATATAGGTGTCATAGCGGCCAAGGCCGCTCGCAAGATCCGAGAAAATCTGCTGGTGAAGCGTCTCGATCGGCACTTCAGCGACATTTACCTTGCCGCCGGTTTCCTCCTCCCAGTGCGGCACGTGATATTTCAGGCCGTCGCCTACCGTCGCTTTGAGCACCATCACATTGATGGTCGTCCCTTTGAAGGGCTTGGTTTTGAGGAAATCGATACGCTCCTTCGTGATCGGCGACTCATATGGCACCTCGGGCGCCGACTCCACCAGGTTCGCCGCCCGCGCCGGGGCTGTCAGCCTTGTCAGCACCGCAAGCGAAAGGCCAAGCTGCAATCCACCCAGGACGAACTCGCGTCGGCCGATTTTTCCTTTCAAATACCCATGAACTAGATGTTCAAGCTTCTCGACGTCTCCTCCACTCGGCATTTTCTCCTCCTCTTGCCATTGCGGGCGTCAAACATGCGATCCGAGGCGCGGACGCGGGTCTTATGCTGCTGGCAAAAAAAAATGAAGACTTGGCCAAGACCTCCGATCCGCGATCAACGCAAAGGGTCAGGCGGTCGTAAGCGAGACGACCGGAGCGCAACCTTCGGCATTCAATTTAGTCCCGGCATCCCGGAGGGGTCAACACGGGAAAGTGGCGCAGTAACGAGGCTTTCCTTGCGCGGGAGAGCGTCATGGACAGTCGCGGCGGCTATGTGTATCAAATCGTCTCAACAGCCGGTTCTAATGTGCTCCCGCGGCCTCCGACCGCCCTGCAGAAAGGCACACGGGGAACAATGGCAAGGGTGGAGCTCAGACGCGTATCGAAGCGCTTCGGCGACATCTCCGCGGTGGAGGATTTCTCGCTCGGCACCTCGGATGGTGAGTTTATCGTCCTTGTCGGGCCTTCCGGATGCGGAAAGACGTCCACCATGCGCATGATCGCCGGCCT
This sequence comes from Bradyrhizobium sp. UFLA05-153, assembly GCF_054185185.1. Taxonomy (NCBI): domain Bacteria; kingdom Pseudomonadati; phylum Pseudomonadota; class Alphaproteobacteria; order Hyphomicrobiales; family Nitrobacteraceae; genus Bradyrhizobium; species Bradyrhizobium sp. UFLA05-153. The sequence continues at coordinate 5,456 of NZ_JBBIAM010000149.1, read as the reverse complement.
CGAAGCCGTCAGCGAGGGGCATATCCTGTTCGATGATAGGGACGTTACCGATCAGCTTCCGCGCGATCGGGACGTCGCCATGGTCTTCCAGAATTACGCGCTTTTCCCGCATCTCAACGTCTTCTCCAACCTCGCTTTCGGACTGCAGCTTCGCAAGGTGCCGAAAACGGAGATCGAGACCCGAGTGAAGGATGTCTCGCGCCTGCTCGGCATCCAGGAGCTTCTCGAACGTCGTCCCAGGGAACTTTCCGGCGGGCAGCGCCAGCGCGTGGCACTCGGTCGCGCCATCATGCGCGAGCCGAGGGTATTCCTGATGGATGAACCGCTCTCGAATCTGGATGCGGCCCTGCGCATGGAGATGCGCGCCGAAATCATCAAGTTGCAGGAGCGTCTCGGCATCACGACCTTCTATGTCACCCATGATCAGGTCGAAGCATTGAGCATGGGTGATCGGATCGTTGTGATGCGCGGCGGCAAGCTGCAGCAGGTCGGAACGCCGATGGAGCTCTACGAGCAGCCGGCAAATTCTTACGTGGCTGGCTTCATCGGCAGTCCGCCCATGAATTTCCTCGAGGCGGTCGCAAACGGCAACGGGATAACGCTCACAACGCTGAGTGCGACGGTTGAGCTTGCCGGTCGGCTATTCGCTGCAACGCAGCGATCAAGCGCCCGCGACCTCCTGCTGGGCATACGACCAGAACACGTCTCGCTTTCCGACCGCCCGGCCAGCGACGGAGTCTATAATCTGGACGCAACCGTCGATACCGTCGAGCCGCTCGGCCACACCATTCTGGTGAGAACGCGGCTGCCCTCGCAGCAGGTTCTCAACGTGCTCGTGACCGGAAAGATCTCCTGGCGCGAAGGCGACAAGGTGTACCTGGTCATGCGCCCGGAGCACATGTACCTGTTCGACAGGCCTGCCGACCGGCTCCTGTGTGGTCTTCCCGGCTGAGCGATAGAAGTCTACGGATCCGCCGCTTCCACTCACAACGCTCAACACAATCAAACCGACAAAGAAGGAGAAAGCGATCCATGCCCGTGACTGAGAAGACACTGGACCGCAAGCTCGCCCAGATCCGTGCGGGGCAATATGTGCCGTCCGATTTCATCATCGCGGATGCTAAGGACGGTGATATGGGCTTCGGCGCGGGTGCGCCGGGGCCGGTCTATGATCAAGACAATCAGCCGACGGACCGCATGTGCACCCTTGCCGACTACCGTGCCGGCATGCGCGACATGGTCAGATCGGGTCTCGTCGACATCATGCTGACTTCCGTTTCATCGGCGGAGGCGCTGCGCGCGAATGGCACCTATGCCGATACCCCTGTTACGCCAGCCGTGCGGCTGAATGACACCACCGACATCTGGAGCCTGCGCGGCGGCGCATACAGAACGCTGCAAGCCCGGCCCTTTCGTACGGCCCGGCTCAAGCACGCGCGCACTGTCGCAGATCTCGGGCTTTATTCCGTCACCTTCTATAACGACATCGACCGAGACGTTGCCACCCTCGAAGCTTATGCCGTCTTTCGGGAGGAGGCAGAAGCGGTCGGAATGCGGCATTTCCTTGAAGTCTTCAATCCCACCTTCGCAATCGACACGGGCGGCGTCGATCTCGGCTTCTACGTGAACGATGCGATCGCTCGCGCTCTTGCCGGCGTTGCTTTGGCCGAACGGCCTCTCTTCCTGAAAATGAGCTATAACGGACCGAGCGCTATGGAAGAACTCGCCTCCTTCGACCCGCAGAACCTCGTCGTCGGCATTCTCGGCGGTGCGGCAGGGACCACGCGCGACACGATGGAGCTGGTCGCACAGGCAGAGCGCCACGGCGCGCGGGTCGCGCTCTTCGGACGCAAGATCTGGTATGCCGAATCGCCGACGGAGATCGTGCGCCTGATGCGCCGGGTCATCGAGCGCGAGGCCTCGCCGAGCGAGGCGGTGCGGCTCTATCACGATGTCCTCGCAAAAGCCGGCATTCGCGCAAGGCGACCACTCGATCAGGACAACGAAGTCACCGATCCCATCCTCAAAGCCGGAGCATGCTGAGTGGCGGCGCAAAAAGGCGTGGTGACAGCCGGCAGCTGGTGCTGCGACCATAACAAGCTCGTCGACCATTGGCCATCGGAGGACGGCCTTGCCACGATCATTGCCGAGGAGCGGCACGGCGGCGGCTCAGCCTGCAATATGGCCGTCAACCTTAAGAAGTTGGATCCCGATTTCCTCGTTGAAACAATCGGCATCATAGGCGACGACGAGGATGGCCAGCTGCTTCTTGCCGAGGCCGATACCCACGGCATCGAGCGTAGCAGCCTGCGCGTTGTCCCTGTCGGGCGCACGAACTACACTGACGCCTTCGCATCGCGCGCGACGGGGCGACGCACGCACCTCTTCTTTCCCGGTACCAATGATCTGCTGACGCCCGGTCTCTTCGACTTCTCGGGGACCCGGGCTTCCCACCTCCATCTCGGTCTTCCGGGGCTCTACCCCGGCATGGATGCGCCTTTCGCCGCCGAACCGAACGGCTGGGTGGCTGTCCTGAAGAAGGCGCGGGCCGCGGGTCTCCGTACCAACATGGAGCTCGCCTCTGTTGCGCCGGACACGATTGCCCGCCTCGTCCGGCCCTGCTTGCCGCTCCTCGACTTTCTCATCATCAACGATGTGGAGATCGGTGCGCTCGCCGGTATGACAACGGAAAGCGAGGGCAGCACAAACATCGCTGCATGCCGCCACGCGGCGCGCAAAGTGTTGGAGGCGGGAGCCATGGATCTCGTCGTCGTCCACTTCCCCGCTGGCGCAATTGCGCTCACCCGCTCTGGCGACGTACTCGCGAAGCCCTCGTTACGTGTACCGGCCGAGGAGATTGAAGGCGCAAACGGGGCTGGCGATGCCTTTGCCGCAGGCATTCTTTATGCCGTTCTGGAGGGCTGGACGCTTGCCGAAGCGCTGGCGCTCGCCCATGCTGTGGCTGCTGCGTCACTGCGCAGGGTTGGCACGACTGACGGCGTCCTGCACTGGCGGGAGTGCCTGGCGCTTGCCGATCGCTGGGGCTGGCGGGAGGAGATCGGCTGAGAAGGGACCTCAGGCCGTTTCGCGCGCCCTTGCCATCAATTCCGCGATCGCCTCGTTGAAGGGCTTCAGCGCGTTCTGCAGCGGATCGAATACGCGCCGACGAATCTCGGCATAGATAGCTATCCACTCCGGATCCGGCTCAACGACATGTTCGCCCCGTTCGATGCCGGCGAGTGCCGCATCCAGGTCCGGCCAAAGCCCGGCCGCGATGCCACCGAGGAGGGCCGCGCCCATGGCCGTCGCCTCTGGCTGGTCGATGACGACAATCGGAGCGCCGAATACGGCTGCTTTGATCGCAACGAGCAGCGGATTGCGCGAACTGCCGCCGATCAGGCGATACTCGCGCGGACGTCCCACCCCGGGAAGTGCCGCAAGCCCGTCCACCACGCAGCCTACCTGCAGGGCGATCCCCTCGAGTACCGCGCGGTAAACCACGCCGCGGCCGCTGCTCGCGGCAAGCCCGATAAAGGCGCCGCGCGCAGCGATGTCGGGTGCGGGCGGCGGCGCATACGCAAGATGCGGCAGGAAAACGACACCCGCGCTGCCCGGCCGTTCTGCGCGAGCCTCATCGATGAGTATCTCATGGGACACAGCGCCGAGAAGAGCTCGCAGCCACTCCACGGCGCCACCGGAACTGTTCATCGTTCCGCCGAGATAGGAGAGTGGCCGATGTGCGTCCACCGCGCCCTGAACATAGCCTCGTCGCACAATCTCCTGATCCTTCAACGGGCGTTCAGTCAGCATGAGCAGGGCCTCAGCCGTGCCGAGGCTGTCGAGGACCATGCCTGGGCGCGTGAGACCTGCCGCATAGGAGCCGACGAGATGGTCATGACCGCCGACCGCGACGATCGGCTTTCCGGCAAGCCCGGTCCGGTCGAGGATTTCACGACGAACGGGCCCAAGCGGAGAACCACTTGCCTTGAGAGGTGGCAGCAAGGTCGGCTCGATGCCCGCATCCGCGACCAGCCCCTCGGCCCAGCGCCCTCCTTTCAGATCAAGACAGAGTGTGCGCGAGGCAAGCGTGAAGTCGGTCGCCGCCTCGCCCGAAAGGCGGAAGGCGATCCAGTCGGCAATGCAGAGCACCTGCCTTGCACGCTTCAGCGCCTCGGGCCAGCGGTCTTTCATCCACAGGAGCTTGCAGAGCGTCAGCGTCGGATCGATCGGTAGGCCGGTGATCTCAAAGATGCGTTCCTTGCCTATTTGCTCGGCAAGAGCCTTCGCGGCGATCTCGCTGCGGCCATCGAACCAGACAGGCGCAGGCGCGAGCGCGCGACCGCGTTCATCGACCAGCACGCAACTTTCCCCGACGCTCGCCACGGCAAGTCCAGCCACAGGCCGGTCCCGCAGCTGCCGTCCGACCTCCGACAAGCAATCGCACACACTGGCAAAGAGCGCGTCCGGATCATATTCGCCGCTGCGGCCGTCTATCATGTGCGCCGGGGTCGGGCGGTGGGTCGCGACAACCTCGCTGCCGCGCAGATCGAAGGCGATCGCGCGGATCGACTGCGTCCCGACATCGATACCCACGATCAGTGGCGCCGTAGATGTGACCGGCTTTGGCTTCAATGTCATGGCAAGGCCTGGTCGGGTAGGGTGTTGATAAGACTGAACGCTTTCAGCTCGCCTGTCCAGCAACTCCGGGCTCACATAAACGTCTTGAGTCCAGACCGTTGTGTGTACCGAAAACCGCATCCGAGTGTGATACCGCGTTGGAATCGCCTAAGCTGGCGCGATGATCGGGCTGTTCTGCTTCGCTCTGGCCGCCCTGGCCTCGCCATTCAGGTCGAAGTTGCGGCTTGAAGCTGAGAACGCGGTGCTGCGACATCAGTTGATTGTCTTGAGACGCAGGCGGCGTAGTCGCCTTCGGACGAACCTTGATCGCTGGTTCTTTATCGGGCTGTATCGCTGGTTTCCAGCAATCCTGAAGGTTCTCACGATCATCCGGCCTGAGACGCTTGTGCGTTGGCACAGAGCCGGATTTCGCTGCTACTGGCGTTGGAAGTGGCGCCCACGGGGAGAGCGACCGCCAGCCGAGACGGAGCTGCGCGTCTTGATCCGGAGCGTCGAAAATCCGCTTTGGGACGCGCCACGCATACACGGCGAACTGCTCAAGCTCGGGTTTGAGGTCGCGCAGTCGAGCGTCGCCAAGTACATGGTCAAACGCCCGCACTTCTGCTTCCGGCCGATTCCGTTGAAAAAGGCGGCAGTAGTCCTGATGTATTGACGCCAGCGCCGATGGGGCCCAACGGCCGTTATGCGGGTTTGAGGGATTGCGTCGGGATCAGCTTGGCCATCTTGCGAAGGTTCTGGGCAGTGGCTGCGAGGGTGAACTCATCACGAGCACCGTTTGGACCTCGTAAACGTAGACGGTCGAGCTTGAGAATGCGCTT
>NZ_JBBIAM010000148.1:0-21652 GCF_054185185.1 Bradyrhizobium sp. UFLA05-153 | reverse complement strand
GCTGTGGCTACAAGCTCGTCGCCGAAGGGCGCGACCTCTATTGGTGGCACCCGCTGATCTCAGGCGATCCCAATACCGTGCATGAAGCAGGCGTCTCGGTGCGCGGCCGGGTCGAGGGGAGCGAGGACGAGATCCCGGACGAGGAGCTCGAGGATCACATCGTCGAGTGGCCGGCGCTGCTGCCGAAGCGGGCGCGGTTGAGGCGGCGGCCCAAAGACTGACAAGGGCTGGCGACCGTTCCTGCTTCCGAACCGATCACGTCTTCGGGATGATCCGGGGACGGGATGCTCCCATGCGTCGAGGTGCCTGCCTCGATGACGGTCTGCTGCGTACATTGCAATTTATAGAACGATTCCATCGCGGCGTTTGCGCCGCAAGCAAGAACTACGTCCGAAATGAACAAGTTCGCACGGCAGAGCCATCAACCTGCCGACATCGGGCCATTGCCTGATGACATCGCCGAAGAGCTGTCCCGCCTTCCGACTGAGGTCTTGAGCGTCGACGACGCCCCCTCCATCGCTCCGCCGGCGCCGCTGACCTCGGATGAAGTCCGCACCATCGTCATCAGCCTGATGCTGACGATGTTCCTGGCGGCGCTCGACCAGACCATCGTCGCGACCGCGCTGCCGACCATCGGGCGCCAGTTCCGCGACGTCTCCAACCTCTCCTGGGTGATCACGGCCTATCTGCTGGCCGGCACCGCCGTGGCGCCGGTGTTCGGCACGCTCAGCGACATCTACGGCCGCCGCGCCATGATCATCACCTCGCTGAGCCTCTTCGTGGCGGGCTCGATCCTGTGCGCGGTCGCGCCCAACATGCCGATGCTGATTTTGGCGCGCGGCCTTCAGGGGCTTGGCGGCGGCGGCATCATGCCGGTGGTGCAGACCGTGATCTCCGACGTGGTCAGCCCGCGCGAGCGCGGCCAGTACCAGGCTTATTTCTCCAGCGTCTGGATGGTGGGCGGCATCCTCGGTCCCGTGATCGGCGGTGTGTTCGCCGAGCATCTGCACTGGTCGATGATCTTCTGGATCAACCTGCCGCTCGCAGCCGCTGCGCTCGCGCTGCTGCTGCCCAAGATGGGCAAGATCCCGGCCTTCCATCGCAAGCGCAAGGTCGACTGGTTCGGCGGCGTCTTGCTGATGGCGTCCGCGGTTGTCTTCATGCTGGTCTTGACCTGGGGCGGCACCCGCTACCCCTGGCTCTCGCCGACCGTGATTGCGATGATCGGCGCCGCGGTCGCGCTCGCCGTGACCTTCGTGTGGCACGCACGGCGGGCGGACGAGCCGTTCCTGCCGTTGCCGCTGCTCAGCGGAACGGTCGCGCCTTACGCGCTCACGGCCGGCGGCTGCGCGCTCGGTGCGATGACCGGTCTTACCGTGCAGCTGCCACTGTATTACGAGTCGGTCTACCATCTCAGCGCCAGCGAGGCGGGACTTGCGCTCATTCCGCTCGCGGCGGTCTCGACCTGCGGCGCGGCGATCGCCGGCCGCACCATGGCGCGCGCGAAGCACTATAAGCGCGTCGCCGTCGTCGGTACCTCATGGGCCGCGCTGTGCGGACTGGGGCTCACGTTCTCCACGCTGCCGCTGTGGGCTCTCTTGGTCTTGATGGCCGCCTTCGCGCTCGGGCTAGGTACGACCTTCCCGGTCTGCGTGGTCTCGCTGCAGAATTCGGTCGCCCGAGCCCAGGTCGGCACCATCACCGGTGCAATGAACTTTTTCCGCTCGCTGATGTCCTCGTTCACGGTCGCGGCCTTTGCGGCCATCCTGTTGATCTCGCTCGGCGCCGACATCCCGCTCGCCGGCGAGCATCATGGTGCGATCAACGCGATTCCCTCGGCCGACATGATGATGGCGTTCCGCTACGTTTTCGGTGCCGCGGCCGCGATGATGGCGCTCGCCTCGCTCTGCCTGATCCTGATGGAGGAGCGGCCGCTGGCCGGGCCTGCGACCGCGCAACCCGTCGATATGGCGGAGTAGGCGGCCTCATCCGCCGCGATCGGCGTACGGATTGTCATCAGTGCTGCGCTCGGCTGCCTTCCTCGCTGCCGCCGCAAGATGGTCCTTCAGCCGGGCGAGCGCCTCGGCGGACCAGTCCTGGACATCGGTGACGGCGACCCAGGCATCGACGTAGTGCTCGGGCGCGTAGACATGGCCAAAGCCCATCGGCGTGTTGGTCGCAACCGCCATGTCGAGGGCGAGCTGGAGCATTGTCACGACGGGATACCAGCGCAGCTCCGGTGAAACGTCCGGACCGCGTGGCGCCTTCATCCAGGCTGGCGCTCGGTAGGCATCGTGGTAGTCGAACAGCACGATCGGGTCGCTGGCATACTGCAGATAGACGACGCGCAGCGCACCCCAGGGCGCATCCGCCGGCACCGTCGGCCCGTTCTGGTTCATGAAACGGACGAAGCGGCCGTCGCGAAATTCCGGCAGCCAGGCCGGCGAGCCCTGATTACGATTCGCGGTGATCGAGCGCCAGATGCGGCTCTCGAACGGCGGCCCGCTCCACAGCGCCCCCGCAATGGGATCGCCGATCGTCTCGAACAGCTCGGCGGATTTTTCCGAGTTCATGGCGCCGAGGCTGAGGCCATGCAGGTATAGTTTTGGCCGCTTGTCCCTCGGCAGGGTCGTCCAGTAGCCATAAACTTCCGAGAACAGTGCACGCGCGGCTTCCGCGCCGTATTCGGGCTGAAACAGCAGCGACAGCGGGCTGTTGAGATAGGAATATTGCATCGCGACGCTGGCGACATCGCCGTGGTGGAGATATTCGACCGTGCCCATCGCTGCGGGGTCGATCCAGCCGGTGCCGGTCGGCGTGATGACGATCAGGATGGAGCGCTCAAAGCCGTGCTGGCGCTTGAGTTCGTCGAGCGCCAGCCTCGCGCGCGCCTGCGCCGTGTCGCGGGCGCCGAGGCCGACATAGACGCGCACGGGTTCCTGCGCGGGGCGCCCGGTGAAGGCGCTGATCTCTGCGGCAGTTGGACCTGAGGCCACGAATTCGCGGCCCGCGCGCCCCAGCTCATTCCATTTCACCAGCGATGCCGTGCTTCCCGTCTTCTCAGGCGCGGTCGGCTGCGGGCGTTCCGGCTCGAGCAGGGCGTCGAATTCGCGGAAGGAGGAATCGAGCGCGCGGAACGCCGTGCGGATGAGGAGATTGTTGGCGATCGACCAGAACAGCAGCGCCGCCACCGCTACGCCAAGGACGTTTGCGATCTTTCTCGGAATGACACGACTTTTGCGCGCGGCCAGAAAACGAACCAGAAGCACGAACAGCCGCCCCAGCGCCAGAAGCACGACGAATGTGAGCAGCGCGATGGCGCAGACCTTGAGCGGATGCGCGGTTTCGACCGGCGCCATATTCATGACGGCGCGGATCGAGTTCTGCCACTCGGCGGCCCGCGTGAGATAGATGATGACGACAAGCAGGCAGCCGGCAGCGACCAGCGCGTTGGCGGTCGATCGCACCCGCGCCGAGGGCTCGGGCAGTTCAAGGTAATGCCACAGCCAGCGCCAAAGGAGGCCGGCTGCGTAGCCGATCGCGAAGCAGGCGCCGGCCAGCGCGCCTTGCGTGAGATAGCTGCGCGGAATGAGCGTCGGCGTGAGTGAAGCCGCGAAGAACAGTGCGCCCAGCATGAGGCCGACGCCCGACAGCGACAACATCTGCCGCCGGATCAACGAAGCGAGATGTTCGCCGACACTCATGTGTCCCCGCTGGCGTCGCTCAGGTGCCCGGCCGCGCCACTTCGGTCTCCTTGCTGGTGATGAACTCCAGCAAGGTCGGCACCCCGTCGTTTGTCTTCTGTATGCCGCGCCTGATCGCAGGCACAATGTCCTCGGGTTTCGTCACCCGTTCGCCGTAACCACCAAAGGCGCGCGCCATCGCGGCGTAGTCGCCGGAGATATCGGTCGAGCGGTATTTTTCGGTCGAGATCGGCATCACCTTCAATTCGATCGCCATCGAGAAGTTGTTGAGCAGGATCGACAGGATCGGAATCCGCTCGCGCACCGCGGTCTCGAAATCCATGCCGGTAAAGCCGATCGCCGCATCGCCCCAGACGTTGATGCAGAGCTTGTCGGGTTTTGCGAGCTTTGCACCCATCGCGAGCCCAAGGCCATAGCCGAGCTGGGTGGTCTTGCCCCAGCCGAGATAGGAGAGGGGCTCGACTGCCTTCCAGAACGGCGAGAGCTGGTCGCGCGGGCTGCCGGCGTCATGGGTGATGATGGTGTTGTGGATGTCGACGGTGTGCTGGAGATCCCAGAGCACGCGATAGGGATTGAGCGGCGCGTCGTTGCTGGTCAGTTTCGGCATCCACTTTGCGAGCCATTCCTTGTGGGACGCCGCGATCTCGGCCGCGACCGCGGACGCATCGCGGTTTGACACCACCGTCCTGCCGATCTCCTCGATCAGCGCATCGAGCACGAGGCCGGCATCGCCGACGAGGCCAACCTTTGCCTCGACATCCTTGTTGAGATGGTTCGGATCGAGCGTCGAATGAATAATGGTCTTGCCCTTGGGCATCGCGATACCAAAACTGGTCTCGGTGAAGGAGCAGCCGATGCCGAAGATCACGTCGGCTTCGGCTAGTAACTTGGGAACCGCGCGCGGCACCGCGAGCCCGCCTGAGCCGAGCGAGAGCGGATGCGTTTCCGGAAACGACGATTTGCCGCCAAGGCTGGTGGTGACGGGGATCGCGAGACGCTCGGCGAGCCGCTTCAGTTGTGGCCACGCTTGTGCGTAGTGCACGCCCTGGCCGGCATAGATCACGGGACGCTTGGCGTTGATCAGAAGCGCCGCGGCCTCCTTCACATGAACGGGGTCGGCGCCGTAGCGGGTGCGCAGCACTGGCGCGTAGTTGAGGGGTTCCGGCACCTCCTCATTCCACATGTCCGAGGGGATCTCGACGATGACGGGACCGCCGCGGCCATTCTTGAGCCTGGTGAAGGCGCGGCGGAAGATGTTGGAGACTTCGGCGGCGAGGATGATCGGCTCGGAGGATTTGGCGAACGCCTTCATCACCTCGCTGGAGTTGAAGTTTGGCTCGATGTGCGAGAGCCTGCGCTGATAGCCCATCGGCAGCACCAGCACGGGTACCGACTCGCCAAAGCACTGCGCGACGCCGCCCATGGCGTTCTCCGCGCCTGGACCATGCTGCATGCAGAAGGCGCCGATGCTGCGCCCCGACGTGACGCGCGAGATCGCATCCGCCATGTGGATCCCGACACGCTCCTGCCGCACCATCACGGGGCGGATCTCGGCCTTCGCCGCGTGCTCGATCAGATGATTGACGGGATAGCCGCAGAGGATCTCGATCCCCTCGCGCTTCATGATTTCCGCGATCGCAGTGCCGAGCTTCATGGCGTCTCTCCCATCGGCAGGCCGGTTGATCCGGCCGGTTTGTCGGGTAGAGGATCAGGAATTCGCGGAAGCGTAAAGCGCGCGCTCGCGCGCAGCCGTAGGTCTGCCATGCAGGGCGGCCGCGCTCGGCCGCTATCCACCGGCGCTCGATTTCACCCGCTTCAGACAGGCGGGGGATTGCGGTCAGTGAAGGTCGTCCGCTGGTGCCAGTAAGGATAGGGCAGCGTCACCTTGCTGGCTGCATCCAGCCGCTCGATCTGATCCTTGGTCAATGACCAGCCGACCGCGCCGAGATTTTCGCGCAATTGCGCCTCGTTGCGCGCACCAATGATCAGGGTCGAAACCGTCGGACGCTGGAGCAGCCAGTTCAACGCAATTTGCGACACGCTTTTCCCGGTTTCCCTGGCAACCTCGTCGATGGCGGCCACGACACGATAGACGTGCTCATCAGGCACGGGCGGCCCGAAGTCGGCGGTCTTGGGCAAGCGGCTGACCTCGGGCTTCGGCTGACCCCGGCGTATCTTTCCGGTGAGACGCCCCCAGCCGAGGGGCGACCAGACGACGGCGCCGACCCCTTGATCCAGGCCGAGCGGCATCAGCTCCCATTCGTAGTCGCGCCCGATCAGCGAATAATAGGTTTGATTGGCGACGTAGCGCGGATAGCCGTATTTGTCGGCGACGGCGAGGGACTTCATCAGATGCCAGCCCGAGAAGTTCGAGACGCCGACGTAGCGGATCTTGCCTGCGCGCACGAGCACATCGAGTGTCGCAAGCACCTCTTCGGGCGGCGTAAAGGCGTCGAAGCCATGGAGCTGGAACAGGTCGATATAGTCGGTGCCAAGTCGCTTGAGCGACCCGTCGATCGCTGCGAGCAGATGCTGCCGCGATGAGCCGATGTCATTGGGCCCATCGCCGAACCGGAACGTTGCCTTGGTCGAGATCAAAACCTTGTCGCGACGACCTTTGATGGCCTCGCCGAGCACGCGCTCGGATTCGCCAAGCGAATAGACGTCGGCGCTGTCGAACATCGACACGCCGGCATCAAGGCAGATATCCAGAAGGCGCCGTGCCTCGGTCGCATCGGTCGTGCCCCACGCAGCGAGGCGGCCAACCCCTCCGAAGGTGCCCGTCCCAAGACTGAGCGCCGGCACGGTCAGCCCTGACAAACCCAAGCGTCGGTATTCCATCACGATGCTCCTCGACCGTTTAGCGGCCGCAACTATCGCGGTGCGGCCTTTTCCCCGGATGCTAGCGCAAGTAGGGGCCTCGTGCCATTACACGCTCACATGGAGGCGATGCTTGGCGCGCGCCTTGAAGCGTCCACATTGCCGGTGGAGAAACGGCAGATTATCGTGCGGGCTTGGAGACCGATGGGCGCCTGGGGGACGACGACGCGTCGTATGGTCAGCGGAATCATGTCCGGCCTTGTGCTGCTGGCAGCCGCGCCGGTTATCGCCGCCGAGTCGCCGGCCGAGCTGATCTCCGGCTTCCGCCTCAAGCACGGCGAGGCCCGCGTTGTGCGCGATGCAACGCTGGATCGCATTGCGCTGGAGCAGGCGCGTGCCATGGCGGCCAAGGATGATCTCAGCCACGAAGTCCTCGGCTCGTTCACCAGGCGGGTCGCGCCGGCGCATGCGGGGCGCGCTGCCGAGAACATCGCCTATGGTTACGACAATTTCGAGAAGACGCTGGGACAGTGGATCGACTCCTCCGGACACCGCAAGAACCTCCTGTTGCACAATGCCTCCCGCGTCGGGATCGCGAGTGCCAGGAATGCCAGCGGCAAGCGAACTTACTGGGCCATGGTGATCGCGGGCGATTACGAGCCGAAGCCGGGGAAGGGCAAGAAGGACAAGGAGCCCGTCGTCGCCGTGAAACGTGAGGCTGCGCCCCCAAGTGGACCGAAATCCAAGGACTGCCACGTCAAGCTGCTCAGCCTCTGCATTTGAGGCGGAGGGCGGTGTCGGAATCGCCGGGCGAACTGCGGCGAGGAGCCTTGCGAAAGCGGCCGCTGCGAAGGATGCTTGCAGGCACCGTCCATCAAGGGAATCATTCATGTCCGTCGACACCCAGGCCGCCACCGACCGCCTCATGCGCTTTCTCGCCGTCGAGGGCGTGACTGGAAAGGAGGCGGCGATCGGGCGCGAGCTTACGGCGGCGCTGCGAGACAGCGGCGTGCCGGCAGGGGCGATCCGTCTCGACGACGCCAACACGCGCATTCCGGTGCCGACGGAGACCGGTAATCTCATCGTTGATCTGCCCGGCCGCGGTGCGATGCACAACCGGCCGCGGATCATGTTCATGACCCACATGGACACCGTGCCGCTGTGTGCCGGCGCGAAGCCGAAGCGGTCGGGGCGCAAGATCGTCAACACGGCGAAGACCGCGCTCGGCGGCGACAACCGCTGCGGCTGCGGCGTTCTCGTCACGCTGGCGGCGGAGCTTGCGAAGCAGCAGCTTGATCATCCGCCGATCACGCTCTTGTTCTGCGTGCGGGAGGAGAGCGGGCTCTATGGCGCGCGCCACGTCAAGACGGAGGAGCTCGGCTCGCCGGTCATGGCCTTCAACTATGACGGCGGCTCTGCCTCCAACGTCACCATCGGCGCCGTCGGTGCGGATCGCTGGAATGTCGAGATTTTCGGCCGCGCCTCGCATGCCGGCGTCGCGCCGGAGCGCGGGATCTCTTCGACCATGATCCTTGCGCTTGCGCTTGCCGAGGTGAAGGCCGGCGGCTGGTTCGGCAAGGTGGTGAAGGGCAAGCGGCACGGCACGAGCAATGTCGGCCCCGTCACTGGCGGCGAGGGCCGCCCCGCGGGCGATGCGACCAACGTCGTCACCGACTACGTGCACGTGCGCGGCGAAAGCCGCAGCCATGATGGAAAGTTTTTCAAGGAGATCACCAAGGCCTACAAGGCGGCGTTCGAGAAGGCGGCAAAGCGTGTCACGAACGCGCAGGGCAAATCCGGCCGCGTCAAATTCAAGGCCGAGACCGATTATTATCCGTTCCGCATGAAGGAGAGCCTGCCCGTCGTCAAACGTGCGATCGAAGCCGTGTCCGCGGTTGGAGGGACGCCGGCCGTCCGCGCCGCCAATGGCGGCCTGGACGCGAACTGGATGGTCCGCCATGGCATCCCGACCGTGACCTTCGGCGCGGGCCAGAACGAGGCGCACACGGTCGACGAATGGATCAATCTCGACGAATACGACCGCGCCTGCGCGCTCGCGTTGCAGCTCGCGACGATGCGGTGAGGTGCGTCACGGTTCGCGTCGAGCCGGACGTCGTCCTGCAATCAATGGAAGTCGGGAGTTCGCGTCAGGTCGGCTGTTGCCGTTACTTCATCGCCGAGCTGATGGAGTTGAACTTGTTGTTGAGCAGCGCGGAGCCCGTGTTGTTCACAACCGTAACGATTGCGAGCGCAATACCGGCGGCGATCAGACCGTACTCGATAGCGGTGGCACCACTTTCATCGGCAAGGAAAGACCTGAGCAAAGCCATCGTCGACTCCTATTGATCCGTCTAATCTATGCGGACGTCGTTTTCGAACTGGTAAATCGGTCGATTAAGTTTTTCGTGCGCGTCAAAACAACAGGTTCGGTCGACCTCGCGTGCTGCCTGATATGATGGCATCCATTAAATTAAGGTTTCCTCACCCAATTCAGGAGGATTTGAATCGGTGCCACGCTGGCAGAAGTTGCTGCATCGCAGGGACTGAGCATGGTAAAGGAAACGAGAAGGCGCTGTGTTGTATCGTCGCGCATCTCAAGGCGTCGTCGCGTGTCACGAGCATGCTGCGCAGAGCGGCAATCGACGATTAATTTTCTCTTCCGTAGGAATACCCCGTGCGACGGTGAGGCCGCGAGGTCGTAGCGAAAAACGACGGCGCCGCTTAACGGCTTATTGAGCCTGTTCGTCAACGGGCCGGCAAGCGAGCGGGCTCATCCGCGGTGGCCGTCCGCGTTCAGCGCCCGCAACATGGCGATACGGGCGAACATCATCCAGCCGCCACCGGTCTCGGCCGCGTTGATGAGGGTCTCGATGGCTGTCTGCCAGTGGGCTTCGTGCTGCGAGTCCTCTGGCAGTTGCATGATGTAGTCGGCCGCCTCTTGCAGCGTGAGCAGCTTGCGCCGGTTGGACAAAGGGATCGGTTCGTCGAACGACGTCGACCAGGGCATGTCAGGCCGGGCGATACGCGGGAAGGGACATCACTGCAGCGTCGCCCGGAGGTGGTGTCGCTATCCGGCCTTCCTGCCGCGCGCCGGCGCACGCACCGGGTTGTCGGCCTGCTTGTCGGCCTTCTTGGGCGTCGCTTCCTTGGCGGCGGCGGTCTTGCCGCCCTTGCCGGCGATCGGCAGCAGCATTTCGCGCTGACCCTCGACGCGCTTCTTCGGCTTCTTGGCCTTGCCGTTGGCCTTGGCGGCGGGGGCGGCTTCCTTCTCGGTCGCCAGGCTCTTCTTGAGCGCGTCCATCAGGTTGATGACGTTGCCGCCCGTCTTCGGCGCGACCTTGGCGGCGAGCGGAACACCGCTGCGCTTCTTGTTGATCAGGTCGATCAGCGCGGTCTCGTAGTGATCCTCGAACAGCTCGGGCTCGAACGCGCCGGACTTCTTCTCGACGATGTGCTTGGCGAGGTCGAGCATGTCCTTGGTGAGCTTCACGTCCTGGATGTCGTCGAAATACTCGGTCTCGCTGCGCACCTCGTAGGGGTAGCGCAGCAGCGTGCCCATCAGGCCGCTGTCGAGCGGTTCGAGCGCGATGATGTGCTCGCGATTGGTCAGCACCACGCGACCGATTGCGACCTTGTTCATGCTGCGGATGGTCTCGCGGATCACCGCATAGGCATCATGGCCGACCTTGCCGTCCGGCACGAGATAATAGGGACGGATCAGGTAGCGGTTGTCGATGTCGGTCTTGGGCACGAATTCATCGATCTCGATCGTGTGGGTCGATTCCAGCGCGATGTCGTCGAGTTCGTCCTTGGTGACCTCGATGTAGGTATCGGTATCGACCTTGTAGCCCTTGACGATGTCGTCGGAGGTGACCTCGTCGCCGGTCTCGGCGTCAACCTTGAGGTACTTGATCCGGTGGCCGGTCTTCCGGTTGATCTGGTTGAAGGAGACCTTCTCTGTATCCGAAGTGGCCGGATAGAGCGCGACCGGGCAGGTCACGAGCGAGAGGCGCAGAAAACCCTTCCAATTGGCACGGGGGGCCATGGGCTACTCCAAACGCAACAGGGACAACTGACAAGGATAACACCCGGGAACCGCGAATCATAGCAAGCCCCAGGATGGAATCTTGCAACGGCGTTAATCGCTGATCCTCTGGCCGAGCCCGGCCCGGAACATCGTTCGCGATCAGACGTTGCCCCGCACATCACGAAAGAGGCCGCGAGGAGGTCGCGGCATTTGGACGCGATACCCCGGCAATTGAGGGTTACCATGGCTACGAGACGCGACGATCAGATCATCGAGACATCGACCGAAGCGCGCCAGGGCGAGCCCGGTCCGTCGGTCGCAGCGTTGCTTACCGTCTCTATCGGACTTGCGATCCTGATCCTCGGCGTCGTCTGGTTCGTGTTCTTCCGGACCCTGTCTCTTATACACATGATGTGTATAAGAGACAGGCGTTCATATTCAGTTCACGCCGGGATTGATCATCTTGGCAGTAGATTCCGCAGTCCATCCTTTTGGACTATTCCTGGAGAGAAGCGTGCGCCTGCTTGTTGTTGAGGATGACCCCGATCTCAATCGCCAGCTCACCAAGGCGCTGTCCGACGCCGGCTACGTCGTCGACCGCGCCTTCGACGGGGAGGAGGGGCACTATCTCGGCGACAACGAGCCCTACGACGCCGTCGTGCTCGATATCGGCCTGCCCAAGAAGGACGGCATCTCGGTGCTGGAGGCCTGGCGGCGCAACGGCCGCTCCATGCCGGTCCTGATCCTCACCGCGCGCGACCGCTGGAGCGACAAGGTCCAGGGCTTTGATGCCGGCGCCGACGACTACGTCGCAAAGCCCTTCCATCTCGAGGAGGTGCTGGCGCGCATCCGTGCATTGCTGCGGCGATCGGCCGGTCACGCCCAGAGCGAGTTGACCTGCGGACCCGTCACGCTGGACACCCGAACCAACAAGGTGACCGTCTCCGGCAACCCCGTGAAGATGACCTCGCACGAGTACCGGCTGCTGCAATATCTGATGCACCATGCCGGCCGCGTGGTCTCCCGCACCGAGCTCGTCGAGCATCTCTACGACCAGGATTTCGACCGCGACTCCAACACCATCGAGGTTTTCGTCGGCCGCATCCGCAAGAAGCTGGACGTCGATATCATCCAGACCGTCCGTGGCCTCGGCTATCTCCTGACCCCGCCGGCCGCACCCGGTACCTGATCTCGCACTTGATCTGGTACTTGACCGGGCGGCGCGACCGGGGTCTTGGTCGCCTATGACCGTCTCCGACCACCTGCCGCCCTGCGCCTGCTGGGATCCATCCAATGCGCGCTAGCTCGCTTGCCAACCGCCTGTTCCTGTCGGCGACGGCGTGGCTGGTGGTGATCCTGGCCATCACCGGCGTCGTGCTGTCATCGGTGTACAAGAACGCCACCGAGCGCGCCTTCGACCGCCGGCTCAATCTCTACCTGCGCACGCTGATCGCCGAGGTGGCCACGCCCGACGAGCCGCCGGACCGTCAATTCCAGTCGCTCGGCGAGCCGCTGTTCGAGCTGCCGCTGTCGGGCTGGTACTGGCAGATCACGCGCACCGACACCGAAAAGCCGGAGGTGCGCTCGTCGCGCTCGCTGTGGGACAAGAAGCTGCCGAAGCTGGAGGAGCAGGGCGTCGAGCTGACCGCGGCCGGCATCCGGCTCGGCTATGTCGATGGGCCGGAAGGTCAGACCTTGCGGATGGTGGAGCGGCCCGTCGATCTCGGCGCCGACGGCAAGTTCCTGGTCAGCGTCGCGGGCGATGCCACCGAGATTTTCGACGAGACGCGTAGCTTCGACTATTACCTCGGCGGCACGTTCACGGCGCTCGGAATCGTGCTCCTGCTCACCACGGTCTTCCAGGTTCGCTTCGGCCTTGCGCCCCTCAAGCGCATCTCCGAGGCAATCGCCGACATCCGGTCCGGGCGTGCCGAGCGGCTGGAAGGTGAATTCCCCGTCGAGATCGCGCCGCTCGCGCGCGAGACCAATGCGCTGATCGAGGCCAATCGCGAGATCGTCGAGCGCGCGCGCACCCATGTCGGCAATCTCGCGCACGCGATCAAGACGCCGCTCTCGGTGATCGTCAACGAGGCCACCACCCATGCTGCCGATCCGTTCGCGGAGAAGGTCATGGAGCAGGCCGACGTCATGCGCGACCAGCTCGCCCATCATCTGGAGCGCGCCCGCATCGCGGCCAGGGTCTCGATCGTCGGGACTGTGACGGAGGTGGCGCCCGCCATCGAGGCGCTGCGCCGGACCATGGAGAAGATCCATCGCGATCGCGGCATCGTCGTCGAAGCCAAGGCGGATCCCGCCGCGAAATTTCGCGGTGAGCGGCAGGATCTGGAGGAGATGGTCGGCAATCTCGTCGACAATGCCTGCAAATGGGCGGCCTCGCGCGTCTTCATCGAGGTGCTGGTGGACGTGCCCGGCAAGGCCGATACCGGGCCACGCCTGCGGATCATCGTCGATGACGACGGCCGTGGCCTGTCTGAGGCCGAACGGGCGCAGGTCTCGCGCAGGGGGCAGCGGCTCGACGAGTCCAAGCCGGGATCGGGTCTTGGGTTATCGATCGTCGTCGACCTCGCCGCGCTCTACGGCGGCCGTCTGACCCTCGGCAGCGCGCCAATCGGGGGCTTGCGGGCGGAGCTTGTGCTGCCCGGCATTTAGTCCTTGTTCCCGCGCGCCTTTTTCCGTTTCGGAAAGGCGGGTTCGACACAAAACGCAACACCGCTGGGCAACTTCCTAAACGCCTTCTTAACGCGCCACCTCCTATGATCGCGCCCGGACGCATCCCTCGTCCGCCACACCACCGTGCATACCAGGCGCATGAGCCAGACATCGATCGAGCGGCTGAGAGACTATCTCGCGCAGCTCCCGCCGCAGTCGCAGGCGCTGCTGATGCGTGAGTTCGAGCGCGCGCTGGAGCGCGGCCAGGACACGGCCGTTGCCACCCTCGTGCTTGAGCAGCTGCGCAAGATCGTGCGCAAGGGCGAGGTCGACGAAGACGCCGCGCCGCGCACGGAGGATCTGTCGCGGCTACTCTACCAGCCGCTGGAACCGTTCCTCGTCGAGGCCGGCATACCGATCCGTCTCGGGCAGATCCGCCGCTCCTCGCTGCTCCCGATCTGGCAGTGGCTCGGTCGCGATGGTGCCTCTGCCAAGGTGGGTGAGATCGACGCCGCGCTTTCCCGGCTGCCTGCCGGCGACAGCGGAGAGGCTCTGGCCGTGAAGATCCAGGCAGTCGCGGCCGATGCGATCTTTCAGCTGACGGGGCCTGGCGGCGGCGACAAGTCGCGCGTGCTTGCCCGCGTTGGCCCGCCCAACGTCATCGAGGACCTCTACTCGGTCGGTGCCGTGCTCGGGGTTCGCGAGGCCATCGCGAACCTCAATGAGAAGCTGCCGCGCTTCCTGCGTGCCTTCGGCGATTCCCAGATCGCGGCGGTGATGGCCGCGCTCAACGTTCCCGTCCTCCAGACGCCACAGATGCTGCCGTTTGCGCTGTCGATGGTGATCCAGCGGCTGACGGCGCCCTGGCAGGTCATCCGCCTCGCCATCAAGATGGCGGCCTCTGACGACGAGATCCGCGTCGCCGCGACGCCGTTCGGCGTGGCGGTCACGATGGCCCTGCATGACCTGTCCTGTCTGGCCGCCATGCTGCGGCTGGACATCAAGCGCGGCCGCTTCGACAACATCGCCGAGAACCTCAAGGCGCTGCATGACGGCGTGCGCGGATTGCGCACCGAACTCGATCTGCGCAACGATTCCGCCTGGGGCAAGCAGCTTACCTCGATCCGTGCCGATATCTCCAACGCCCTGCAATCGGAGATCGATAGCGTGCCGGGCCGTGTGCGCCGCATCCTGCGCCAGCGCGCGGAAAAGGACATTCCGCCGGGCGCCCGCGTCGACAGCACCGAGGTCGAGGAAACCGCCGCGCTGATCGACTTCGTCGCGACCTGCCGCAACTATGCCAGTGAGCTCGCGATCAACGAGGTGACGCTGCGCACCTATTCGGACCTCCAGCAATATGTGGAGCGGTCGACGGAGTCCCTGGTGCAGTCACTGCGCGCCGCCGACCACAAGGTCCGGGCCTATCGTCAGCAGCAGATGGCCGCTGCCATCCGTTTCTGCGAAGTGCTGTTCGGCGACGACTACGCCTCGTTGATGAGCCGGGCGGCCGAAAGCGCGCTGACTGGCGAGCGCAAATCCCAGCGCGCCGGGTAAGTCTGGGCGTATCAGAGCCTAGCTACAATTTGTGGTTGACGAAGCCAGCGACGGACCGTACGGTCGGCGCGCAACTCGTCGGAATTTCTGTTTGTAGGCGCATGAAACCCGTCATCAGCTTCGTGGAAATCGAGAACCGCGTGATTTCGGCGACCTATCGCAGAATGATGGTCAGGGCGAAGATAGTGCTGGTCGAGAAGGCGAGTGGCCGGCAATTGCCGGATCCGGTCACAACGATTGCCTCTCCCGTTCCCGTCGGCGCATTGCGGATCAGGCTGCCGGAAACGGTCGGGCCGGGAACCTATTTCCTGAAGGCGCTGAACGGGCACGGCGAGGACGCGGCGCAGAGCGCGGATTTCGAAGTCGCCTAAGCCGTTGGATTGTCTCGGTTTCGACCCCACTTCGGTCGCACCAAATTGACAATTGTCAATTGCCGCCCCGCTTGAGCGTGGTGTAAAGCCACCTGAGAGGCGCGGGACGACGCGCTGCCGGAAGCTTGCCCGATGACGCTATGGTTCGTGTTCGCGCTGATGACGGTCGCGGCGATTTTCGCTGTGCTCTGGCCGCTCGGCCGTGCCGGCCGCGGGCAGAGCGGAGGCAGCGAGGTCGCCGTCTACAAGGATCAGCTTGCCGAGATCGAGCGTGATCTTGCCGCAGGCTTGATCGCGGCGCCGGAAGCGGAGGCTGCGCGGATCGAGATCGGGCGCCGGTTGCTGGCTGCGGCCGGCAGCGAGTCCGCGCCGGACGGCAGCGAGCCTGCGCTCGGCCGCCGGTCGAGCCCGAACACGTCGAGCCTGAAATGGCGCCGCGCGGCGGCCGTGCTGGCGCTGGTCGGCCTGCCGCTGGTCGCGATCCTCGTCTACGTCCCGCTCGGCTCGCCGAGGCTGCACGACTTTCCGCTGGCGCAGCGCGATCGTGCCCCAGGCATGCAGCAGTCGCTCGAGACCATGGTGGCGCAGGTCGAGCAGCACCTCGAGAAGAATCCGACCGATGGTCGCGGATGGAACGTGTTGGCGCCGGTTTTGGAGCGGCTCGGCCGCTATGATGAAGCGGTGCGCGCCTATCGCAATTCGCTCAACTACAATGGCGAAAGCGCGGAGCGAAGATCCGATCTCGGCGAGGCGCTTTTGGCTGCCGCCGGCGGCGTCGTGACGGCCGAAGCCAAGGCGGAGTTTGAGCGCGCGCATACGCTCAATGCAGAGGAGCCGAAGGCGAACTATTTTCTCGGTCTCGCCGCCGAGCAGGACGGCCGCAAGGATGACGCGGCCGCGATCTGGCGCGGGGTGCTTGCGAAAGCGCCGCCGGACGCGCCGTGGCGTGCGCTCGTGCAATCCTCGCTGGCGCGGGTCGGCGGCGGCAGCGCAGCGCCGGCGCTTTCGGATGACACGATCGCAGCGGCCAAGGACATGAGCGAAGGCGACCGCGGCGCGATGATCCGCGGCATGGTCGAGCGGCTCGCCAACCGGCTAAGGCAGAACGGCGATGACGTCGACGGCTGGCTGCGCCTGGTGCGCGCCTACGTCGTGATGGGTGAACGCGACAAGGCGAGGGGCGCGCTCAGCGATGCCCGCGAGGCGGTGGCCAACGACGCCGAACGGCTGCGCCAGCTCAATGAAGGTCTGAAGAATCTTGGGCTCGACGGATGACGATCGCAGGAAGGGCGGAAAGAGACCAGCCATGACGCGCAAGCAGCGACGTATGACCATCATCGGCGGATCGCTCGCCGTGCTCGCGCTCGCCGCAGCACTGGTGCTGAACGCGCTGCGCGATTCCATCGTGTTCTTCTCGACCCCGACCATGGTCGCGGAGAAGCACATCGCACCGGGCAAGCGGTTTCGCCTCGGCGGCCTGGTGCAGCCGGGCTCGCTGCAGCGCGGCGACAATCTCGCGGTGACCTTCGAAGTCGCCGACGGCAGCGCCAAGCTGCCGGTCGCCTACAAGGGCATCCTGCCCGATCTGTTCCGCGAAGGGCAGGGCGTCGTCGCCGAAGGCGCGCTTGACGCGAGTGGCGTGTTCAAGGCCGATACGGTGCTTGCCAAGCATGACGAGACTTATATGCCCAAGGACGTTGCCGATGCCCTGAAGAAGCAGGGGCACTGGAAGGACGATTACGGCGCCAAAACTTCTGATGGCGTCAAGCCGGCGGCGACGACTGCGCAGGGCAATCCGCAGGGAGCGGTGCGGTGATCGCGGAATCCGGACACTACGCCCTGGTGCTGGCGCTTGGTCTCGCGCTGATCCAGTCCTTCGTGCCGCTGATCGGCGCGCGGCTGCGCGACCCCGCGCTGATGAACGTGGCGCGCTCCACCGCGCTGGCGCAATTGCTGTTCGTCGGCGCGTCCTTCGTCGCGCTCGTCACCTTGCACGTCACCTCGGATTTCTCCGTCGCCAACGTCTACGAGAATTCTCACTCGATGAAGCCGCTGATCTACAAGATCACCGGCGTGTGGGGAAACCATGAAGGCTCGATGCTCCTCTGGGTGTCGATCCTGGCGCTGTTCGGCGGGCTCGTCGCCGCCTTCGGCAACAACCTGCCGCTGTCGCTGCGCGCCCATGTGCTCGCCGTGCAGGCCTGGGTCGCGAGCGCCTTCTATCTCTTCATCCTGATCACCTCGAACCCGTTCCTGCGCATCGCCAATCCGCCGATCGAGGGACGCGACCTCAATCCGGTGCTCCAGGACGTCGGCCTCGCCGTGCATCCGCCGATGCTCTATCTCGGTTATGTCGGCTTCTCGATCTCGTTCTCGTTTGCGATCGCGGCGCTGATCGAAGGTCGCATCGACGCAGCCTGGGCGCGCTGGGTACGGCCGTGGACGCTTGTCGCCTGGATCTTCCTGACGCTCGGCATCGCCATGGGCTCCTACTGGGCCTATTACGAACTCGGCTGGGGCGGCTGGTGGTTCTGGGATCCGGTCGAAAACGCCTCGCTGATGCCCTGGCTCGCCGGCACCGCGCTATTGCATTCGGCGCTGGTGATGGAGAAGCGCAACGCGCTCAAGGTCTGGACCGTTCTGCTCTCGATCCTGACCTTCTCGCTGTCGCTGCTCGGAACCTTCCTGGTGCGTTCGGGCGTGCTCACATCCGTTCACGCCTTCGCCAGCGATCCCACCCGCGGCGTCTTCATCCTGCTGATCCTCTGCGTCTTCATCGGCGGCAGTCTCAGCCTCTACGCTGCCCGCGTGTCGTCGCTGAAGCAGGGCGGGCTGTTCGCGCCGATCTCGCGCGAGGGCGCGCTGGTGCTGAACAACCTCTTCCTCACCACGGCCTGTGCGACGGTGCTGGTCGGAACGCTCTATCCGCTCGGGCTGGAAGTTCTGAGCGGCGAAAAGATCTCGGTCGGCGCGCCGTTCTTCAATCTCACCTTCGGGCCGCTGTTCGTACCGCTGCTGATCGCCGTTCCCTTTGGCCCGATGCTGGCGTGGAAGCGTGGCGACCTGCTCGGTGCCGCACAGCGTCTGCTGGCTGCCGGCATCCTCGCGCTGCTGGCGCTGGCGCTGGTCTGGGCCTGGGCGCATGGCGGCAGCGCGCTTGCGCCTCCGGCCATCGCGCTCGCGGTGTTCGTCATCCTCGGCGCGGTGACCGATCTCGTCGAACGCGTCGGCATGTTCCGCGTGCCGCTCGGAACGGCGCTGCGGCGTGCGCGCGGATTGCCGCGCTCGGTCTGGGGCACGGCCTTTGCGCATGCCGGCCTCGGCATCGCGCTGATCGGCATCGTCTGCGAGACCACCTGGAACAGCGAATATATCGGCACCATGAAGCCGGACGATGTCGCCAAGGTCGCCGGTTACGAGCTGAAGCTCGATGGGCTGTTCCAGCGGCAGGGCCCGAACTTCCGCGAGATGATCGCGCGGTTCGACGTCAGTCGCGACGGCGAGGCGCTCAGCGTGATGACGCCGTCGAAGCGCAGCTTCACCACGCGCAGTTCCTCGACCACTGAAGCTGCGCTTCTCACCCGCGGCGCGAGCCAGCTCTATATCTCCCTCGGCGATGTCACCGCCGAAGGCGCGATCGCGGTGCGCATCTATCACAAGCCGCTGGTCCTGCTGATCTGGTGGGGGCCGGTGCTCATGGCGTTCGGCGGCGTGCTGTCGCTGTCTGACCGCCGCTTGCGCGTTGGCGCACCAAAACCGGCGCGCGCGCAGCAGCGCTTGCAGCCGGCGGAGTGATCCGATGCGCCGGATGATCACAGCGATCCTTGCGCTGGCACTTCTGGGGCTGCCGGCGGCCTATGCCGTGCAGCCTGACGAGATCATGGCCGACCCGGCGAAAGAGGCGCGGGCGCGCGAATTGTCGCGCGAGCTCCGCTGCATGGTCTGCCAGAACCAGTCGATCGACGATTCCGAAGCGCCGCTCGCGCGCGACCTGCGCCTGCTGGTGCGCGAACGGATCGCGGCAGGCGACAGCAATTCCCAGGTGATCGATTTCCTGGTGGCGCGCTATGGCGAGTTTGTCCTCCTGAAACCGCGCTTCGAACGACAGACTTTGCTGCTGTGGCTGCTCACGCCGCTCGCGCTGGGCGCGGGCGGTTTGGGCCTCTGGTTTCAGATGCGTCGCCGCGCGCGCGGCAGCGCTGACGTGCCCCCGCCGCTTACGCCCGACGAGGAGGCGAGACTGTCCGCATTGATGTCGGACGAAGCGAAATCGGGCTAACCGGTTGCGCTTCCTCAATTGAGCAAGAAGGAAGCATCTGCACCGTTCGCGGAACTTCCTTAAGTCTCTGTGAAATCATGATTTTTGGCCTGCGTTAAACTGCCGCAGGCATTTGCGGCTTCATTACAAAAGTTTAACCCCGCCGCCAGCGCGCCGTAAGGCGCCAATCCCCATGTTCAGGGCCGTAAGGCGCTGTCCAAGCAGCGTCAAAAAAGAATTCAAGGCCCCGGAGATCCCTGCATGACCGAACGTCCCGACCTCTCGTCCCTCCCATCGTACCGGCAGCCCCGCCGGTCGCTGCTCGTTGCCCGTAAACTCGCGCTGATGGCCTCGGTGGTCGCCGGCCTGGGCGTTGCTGTCTATGGCTTCAGCCCGTCGACGTCGCCGTCCGACCTGTTCTCGAGCCCGGCGCATGCGCAGGTCAACAACGAGGTCAAGAAGGTCGAACGTCCGATCGGATTTGCCGACATCGTCGAGCGGGTGAAGCCCTCGGTGATCTCGGTGAAGGTCAACATCAAGGAGAAGACCGCGAGCAACGACGACGGCGATGATTCGCCGTTCCAGCCGGGCTCGCCGATGGAGCGCTTCTTCCGCCGCTTCGGCGGGCAGGACGGGATCCCGGGCATGCGCGGACCGCGCGGCGGCGGGCGTGCCGTCACCGGCCAGGGCTCGGGCTTCTTCATCTCGGCCGACGGCTTTGCCGTGACCAACAACCACGTGGTCGACGGCGCCGACAAGGTCGAGGTGACGACCGACGACGGCAAGACCTACAGCGCCAAGGTGATCGGCACCGACCAGCGCACCGACCTCGCCTTGATCAAGGTCGAGGGCGGCTCGAACTTTTCCTTCGCGAAGCTGTCCGACGGCAAGCCGCGGATCGGTGACTGGGTGCTCGCGGTCGGCAATCCCTTCGGCCTCGGCGGCACCGTGACTGCCGGCATCGTCTCGGCCAGCGGCCGCGACATCGGCAACGGTCCGTATGACGATTTCATCCAGATCGACGCGCCCGTGAACAAGGGCAACTCCGGCGGTCCGGCCTTCAACACCGACGGCGAGGTGATGGGCGTCAACACCGCGATCTACTCGCCCTCCGGCGGCAGCGTCGGTATCGCGTTCTCGATTCCGGCCGCGACCGTGAAGAGCGTGGTGGCCCAGCTCAAGGACAAGGGCTCGGTCAGCCGCGGCTGGATCGGCGTGCAGATCCAGCCCGTGACCTCCGACATCGCCGACAGCCTCGGCATGAAGAAGGCCGAAGGCGCGCTGGTGGCGGAGCCACAGGCCAACGGTCCGGCGGCGAAGGCCGGCATCGAGTCCGGCGACGTCATCACCTCGGTCAACGGCGAGTCCGTCAAGGATGCCCGTGAGCTCGCCCGCACCATCGGCGGCATGGCGCCCGGTGCGACCGTGAAGCTCAACGTGCTGCACAAGGGCCAGGACAAGGTCGTGAACCTCACCCTCGGCCAGTTGCCGAACACGGTCGAGGCCAAGGCCGATACTGACAACGACAACAGCAAGGCGCCGACCCGCGGCACCGACGTGCCGAAGCTCGGCATGACGGTTGCCCCGGCCAACAGCGTGGCCGGCGCCGGCAAGGACGGCGTCGTGGTCACCGAGGTCGATCCGAAGAGCGCCGCGGCCGAGCGCGGCTTCAAGGAAGGCGACGTGATTCTCGAGGTCGCCGGCAAGAGCGTGAGCACCGCCGGCGACGTGCGTGACGCCATCAACGCGGCGCGCACCGACAACAAGAACAGCGTTCTGATGCGCGTGAAGAGCGGCGGCCAGTCGCGCTTCGTCGCAGTCCCCCTCGCCAAGGGCTGAGGATCAGGAGGCTTTTGAGATGAAGGGAGCCGTCGGCATTAGTCGCCCCCGCCGCGGGCCCCCTTCCGGGGGGCGGAGCAACTCCGCTTCCCCATCCTACCTTCCGGTGGAATACGCCCCCCTCTGTCGGAAGGGCCTAAGGGCGGTGAGGTCCCCCAGCTTCACCGCCCGCTCTTTTCCCGGTTCGAGAATCTTCCGCTCCGCTTGCATGCGATTGCCGACCGCGCCATGTTGACAGAAGGGCTGACCTCCTTGACCGCCGCCGACCGCACGATGCGCCTCCTCATCATCGAAGACGACCGCGAATCCGCCGATTATCTCGTCAAGGCGTTTCGCGAAGTCGGTCACATCGCCGACCACGCCTCTGACGGCGAGGAAGGCCTCTCCATGGCCGAGAGCGGCGACTACG
>NZ_JBBIAM010000147.1:0-21796 GCF_054185185.1 Bradyrhizobium sp. UFLA05-153 | reverse complement strand
GCGCGGACTCTCCAGACTCACCGATATCGAACTCGGCGCCGAAATCGGAGCGGCTGGAAATGTGGGTAATTGAAAGCGTCGGCAAAGGGTTACACTTCGTTGCTACATTGGCCGTCGCCACCGGCACACTCTTCTCAGCGTTCTGGATCATAGCCGCCAATTCCTGGATGCAGACGCCCGTCGGACATGCAATCAACAATTCGGGGCAGTTCGTACCGGCGGACTGGTGGCAAATCATCTTTAGTCCATCCTTTCCGTACCGCCTCATTCATACTGTACTGGGCGCTTACCTCACAACGGCATTGGTCGTAGGCGCAGTGGGGGCTTGGCACCTCCTGCGGGACACGACCAATGCGGGTGCGCGGGTCATGTTTTCGATGGCAATGGGTATGGTTGTCGTCGTCGCTCCGATCCAAGCTGCTATGGGTGACTTCCATGGTCTCAACACACTCAAGCATCAACCTACAAAGATCATGGCCATCGAAGGCCATTTTGAAAGCTATTCAGATGGGGCCCCATTGTACCTTTTCGGTCTTCCCGATCAGGATGTAGCGAGAGTGCGATACCCATTGGCGGTTCCAAAGCTCGGCTCTCTCATCTTGCACCACAGCTTTTCGGCCCCCATTGAGGGATTGAAAACGGTCACCCGCGAGGAGTGGCCGCCGGTGGCGATCGTCTTCTGGTCATTTCGCCTCATGGTCGGCCTCGGGCTATTGATGGTAGCGCTAGGAGGGTTTGCGCTTTTCGCCCGAATGCGTGGGGGCCTTTATGAGTGGCGGAATTTTCAGCGTTGCGCTGTCGCAATGGGCCCGGCTGGCTTCGTGGCCGTCATCGCAGGTTGGGTGACCACTGAAGTCGGCCGGCAGCCTTACACCGTGTACGGGCTTCTCCGAACCGGCGAATCTGTATCACCGCTCGATGCGCCGGCCGTTGCCTCCTCCCTGGTCGCGTTCATTGTGACTTATTTCGCGGTGTTCTCCGTGGGAGCTTGGTATATTCTGCGATTGATGTCACATGCGCCCGCAATGGCCGAACCCGGCCTGGAAGGCGGCGACGCGCCTATCCGCACTGCAGGCACAACGCCAGCATCCGCGATAGATCCAGACCGCGCGATCGGAGCAAAAGGGATGTGACCATGTATCTTCCGACACTCTGGGCGTTCATCCTCGCCTTTGCGATCTTTACCTACGTCGTATTAGACGGGTTTGATCTTGGAATTGGAATTCTGTTCCCGTTTCTCCAGCCAGGTCGCCACCGCGATCAGGCGATGAATTCGGTAGCTCCGGTATGGGATGGCAACGAGACGTGGCTGGTCCTTGGGGGCGGTGGACTTTTGGCCGCGTTTCCACTTGCATACGCCATCATAATGCCGGCCCTCTATGCTCCCATCATTGCAATGCTGCTCGCGCTGATCTTTCGGGGTGTTGCATTTGAATTCCGTTGGCGCGACGTTCGTCATCAGACGATGTGGGACTTCTCTTTCGCGGGCGGTTCGATGCTGGCCACCTTCGCGCAGGGCATCGCGCTAGGAGCGCTACTACAGGGCGTTGCAGTGGAGGGACGCAAATATTCTGGCGGCTGGTGGGACTGGCTGTCTCCCTTCAGCGTTCTAACCGGTGTCAGTCTCATCACGGGGTATGCCCTGCTTGGCTCGACCTGGCTGATCATGAAAACGGAAGGGTCGCTGCAGGAGCACGCGTTCCGGCATGCCCGGATATCCGGGATCGGAACGATCGTCTGCATTGCTGCTGTCAGTCTCGCTACTCCATTCCTAGAAGAGGCATACTACGAACACTGGTTTGCTTGGCCGAACGTGCTATTCACCGCCCAAGTTCCCCTGCTCGTTGCTATCGTAACGGTAGCGCTCGCGGTGAGCCTGAGACGGCGGTACGAACGTCTGCCCTTCGTGTTGGCGCTTGCATTATTCGCACTGAGCTTGGGGGGGCTTGGCATAAGCATTTTTCCAAATATCGTTCCAGGTCGGGTGAGTATCCACGACGCGGCTGCGCCAGGGTCTAGCCTCCTTTTCATGCTGGTAGGAGCAGGCATTCTAATTCCAATCATCCTTGCCTACACTGCCTATTCATACTGGATATTTCGGGGCAAGGTCGGTCACGAGGGCTATCATTGACCGATGATCCGCTTTGGAAGCGCCTGCTCTGGTTCGCAGTGTTGTGGATGGCCGGCGTAGCCACTGCGACAGCAGTTGGCTACGGGATCCGCTTTTGGCTGAAGTGAGAAAGCCGGTGATATGTTGCTGCGGCATTGAACGAGAGACGCGCTAACACGGCCGGCGGTCAGCTGCTCTTCCGCGCTTTCAAGAAGCCGAACACTTGGTCGCCTCACCACAACTTCGACCGGAATCGATCCGAGCTGTCCGCCACTGATGCGCTTGCTCTCCAAGAGAAGCTACCCCCTTTGCCTTGACTAGCGACAGCAGTTGCCGGGATCCGCCGGGCCTAGCGTCGCAGTCGCGAGTGCGACCGAGTTTACGACTTGTTCAAAAAAGCAGAAGGAGGCATCATTTCCATTCCAGCCACGAGGCGTGAACATGGGTTCCGAGACTAAAATGACAGGGCGCTTGGTTGCGGCAGCGCGGGCATTAACTGGAGTCAGCCGGGAGGCTTTCGCTGGGGCTGCGGGAATTCCAGTCGAAACGATAACTTTGATGGAGGCAAACGGCAGCGCCTGGCTGCATTCAGAAAGCGACGCCGAAGCTATCAGGCGCGCTTTTGAGAAGTTCGGGGTTGTCGCTATCGGCGAGGATGACGGTATGGGAGCCGGCGTACGACTGAAATTTACCCGCCAGGACGTGAAGCAGATTGCTCGCTTAGAAGGCGAAGGCGGCATCGTACGTTCGGACGACGCACCCTGATCCCGTGGTCCGCGCGTTGGATGATAACACCGCGGAGCCGGGTCGACGGGGCGAAGGCCGCTCTTCGCTCAATCCTGTGAGCGCGCGCAGTGCGACTCGACCGCAGTTTGGCCGCCGACGCAGAGCGACTTGGCGGAAACCAGAATAGCAATCCCGCCATCCCTAAGCCGCGCATATTTCTCCGGATGGTTCCAACTATAGGTTCGTAAAGGACCTCGTGTTCATGTCGCTGACGACAGCGGTTGCCTACGCGTCTCTCGGCAAGACCGAACGGACCCTGGCAATGAAGGCATGGTATTCCACCATGAAATTTCGCAAGAATTCGGCAGTCCCATCGTTCGTGACTTCCCCATCGTCGGTGATGAGGCCCGGCGTGAACTGGATGTAGGCCTCCGGAGCGTTCATCTGAGGTGAATTGCAGAAACTGAGCACACTGCGCAGATTCTGCTGGGCGACAGCGGTGCCGATCGCGCCTGGCGACGTACCAATCACTGCCGACGGCTTCCGAGCAAATGAATTTCTGCCGTAAGGGCGGCTCGCCCAATCGATCGCATTCTTCAGCCCCCCAGGTATTGAGCGATTGTATTCCGGGGTGACAAACAGCACCGCATCGACAGCCGCAATGGCATCCTTGAATGCCTTGCCGACTGGAGGATAGTTGGCATCATAGTCATAGCTATAGAGCGGAAGATCCTTGAAGGAGATTTCCGACATTTCGAGTTCGGGCGGCGCCAGTCGCACCAGCGCTTTGGCAAGTTTGCGGTTGATCGATTCTTTGGCGAGGCTGCCGATGAGATAGCCGACCTTGTGTCTGGTCATGGAACTCTCCTGTTTTGACGAATGGTGACCCGGTCAACAGCGATGCGGCGAGCGCCCATATCATTTGCCTGTGATAACCGCTTGTCATCTGAACTGAGGGTGCCAGCCGGTGCTTAGGTCACACGATCAGTTGATTGCGGGAATCGGCCTTGCCCCCACAGCCTGCGATTACAATCATGATCGCTGTCTGTCCCCGCGGTTCCACTTTCGAGAATCGCGAATCATAAGAGGCCCCCTCATGGTCGCGCCTATGCATCCCAAAAGAGCTTCCGCGGTCCTGGCGGATACAGGTCGGTTGCTGCCCCATCTTGAAACTCTCTACAAAGACATCCATGCCCATCCCGAACTGTCGATGCAGGAGAGGCGAACGGCCGGCATGGCCGCCGAAAGGCTCAGGAAAGCAGGCTTCGAGGTAACGGAAGGAATAGGCGAGACGGGTGTGGTTGGGCTGCTTCGCAACGGCGAAGGGCCGACAGTGATGCTGCGCGCAGACATGGATGCGCTGCCCATCGCGGAGAACACCGGCCTTGCCTATGCCAGCAAAGTCACGGCGAAGGACGCCGAAGGGAGCGTAGTGCCGGTGGGCCATATGTGCGGCCACGACATGCATGTGGCCTGGCTGGTCGGCGCGACGACATTGCTGTCACAGGCCCGGGATGCATGGAAGGGCACGTTGATGGCCGTCTTCCAGCCGGGCGAGGAAACTGCGCAAGGCGCCCAGGCGATGATCAACGACGGCCTGCTCAAGCGCTTTCCCACACCCGATGTCGTGCTTGGTCAGCATGTCATGGTCGGCCCGGCCGGCACCGTCGCCGGAAGCGCCGGACCGATCACGTCCGCGGCGGACAGTCTGCAAATCCGTCTGTTCGGGCGCGGTGCGCATGGCTCGATGCCGCAGGCAAGCATCGATCCCGTCGTCATGGCGGCATCCGTCGTGCTGCGGCTCCAGACGGTGGTGTCCCGCGAGGTTGCCGCAAACGACGCGGCGGTGGTCACCGTAGGCGTGTTGCAAGCCGGCACGAAAGAAAATGTCATTCCGGACGACGCCGTCATCAAACTCAATGTGCGGACGTTCGACGCCGGCGTGCGCAAGCACGTCCTTGCTGCGATCGAGCGGATCGTCAATGCGGAGGCTGAAGCCTCGGGGGCCCCGCGCAAGCCGGAGATCACGCCGCTCGATCGCTACCCGCTCAACGTGAATGACGAAACTGCGAGTAACCGCATCGCCGCTGCATTCCGCGATTATTTTTCTGCCGATCGGGTGAGGCACACCGGACCAGCACCGGCGAGCGAGGATTTCGGCTGCTTCGGTACCGCATGGCAAGTGCCTTCAGTGTTCTGGTTCGTAGGCGGCAATGATCCAAAAATCTATGCCAAGGCCAAGGCGGCGGGCAAGCTGAATGAACTGCCGGTCAATCACAGCCCGCAATTCGCGCCGGTCTTGCATCCAACCCTGGAAACAGGCGTCGAGGCGCTGGTCGTCGGCGCGTTGGCCTGGCTCGGTGCGCCCTGACCTCGTCTGGTCGGAGGTCCGCGAAAAGCTGCGGGCACGTTGCCGCTGCGCGCCCGCTTCCTGATTACGAGGCGCGCTTTTTTGGAGTCGTTTGAGGCCTGCAATTCGATGTTTCAGCTTCCGCGGGCGGTAGCCGCATGATCGCCATTGAAACCTTCGTGCATATCCTCGACCTGGTTGGGACTTTCGTTTTTGCAATCAGTGGTGCGGTCGCGGCGGTCAATCGTCGCCTCGATGTTTTCGGTATTCTCGTTCTCTCCTTCGTTGCCGGCAATTTCGGCGGGATTACTCGCGACCTGCTGATCGGCGCGGTGCCGCCGGCCGCCTTGATAGATGGGCAATACTTGCTCGTTTCGGTCTTGGCCGGTCTCATCACTTTCTTCTGGTATGCCGGCGTGGACAAGCTGCGCAATCCGGTCCTCCTTTTTGATGCAGGGGGACTATCACTCTTCGCCGTCTCTGGGGCACAGAAGGCGATCGATTTCGGACTTAACCCTCTCATGGCTGCCCTTCTGGGCATGTTGACTGGCATCGGCGGAGGCATGATGCGCGATGTTCTTCTCGCCGAGATTCCACAGGTACTGCGTTCGGATCTGTATGCCGTTGCTGCGCTCGCGGGCGCATCCACTGTCGTCGTTGGCGATATGCTTGGGCTCTCCTATGGCATCTCGGCCTTGGGCGGAGCGGCTCTATGTTTCGGCCTTCGCTTCATGGCGATCAGACATGGCTGGCATCTGCCAGTTGCTCGCCTTTCCGCGCAGCGCCGCGCCGAAACAGACTCTTCGGATGACCAGAGTCCACACTGAACCGCTATGGCGGCGGAGTTAGAGGCGGCTCGCAAGGCCAGGCGCTCGACCTCTCGCAAGAGACTATCCGACAAGCCGAACCGAGTTCGCGATTGCGAGCACCGTTGCACCCGCATCGGTGGCGGCGAGGCGTACCCAGGGCGCAGGAGTAGCCCGGCGGCCGGGCCTTACACCGCGAACCGTTCCGAGAAGCCGCGCGGAGGCGCTTTCACGCAAGCTTGGGCACGTCGGCGCACTGGCATTCTCGCGGACCGGAGCCCCCTTGAGCGGCAACTTGGAGACCCCAAGGTGATCCGCAAATTCGGCGAGAGCCCGATGATCTGAGCGCGCTGTGAAGAGGGTCGCCGGCTCGCCTACGAAGCGTTCGCCCGCGCACCGTCCACGACGGCCGAATCCAGTGCTTGATGATGTATTTCGGCCGGGCATGTCATGCCAATTGGGTACAATGTTCAGCCCCTTTCAGGCGGCCAAGACCCTTTAATGCGTGGTGATCGCCGAATTAAATATTCGGCTTTACCGCATTTACTAATGGAGGAATACTCCACTTTAGGATAGATTTGATTCCGATAATTGTCCTTATCGGAAGTGATCGCCCTATCCCACGCGTTTCCCCTCGAATCGAGCCTTATGGAGGGCAACTGATGAGCTTTGCGACCAAGCCATATCACTCGACCCACCGCCTCCATTGCAGCGAACAGCTCGTTGAGACCCCGC
This sequence comes from Bradyrhizobium sp. UFLA05-153, assembly GCF_054185185.1. Classification (NCBI taxonomy): domain Bacteria; kingdom Pseudomonadati; phylum Pseudomonadota; class Alphaproteobacteria; order Hyphomicrobiales; family Nitrobacteraceae; genus Bradyrhizobium; species Bradyrhizobium sp. UFLA05-153. The sequence continues at coordinate 15,069 of NZ_JBBIAM010000147.1, read as the reverse complement.
CGGAATCTCGCAAGTTCTTTTCAACCGTGTTTGCAATGATCTTACGATCGGCGGCTCGCCTTCGAATACGAGCTTTCGCTGTCCTGACCGAGCGCATATGGTGCTGAAATGCCCGCGAATCCACAACCGAGGAAAGCCAAACCAACTCGCCCTCCCCTCTCACCAGCCGCCCAAAAGTGGCACAAAGGGGTGAATAGTCACTTGGAGCAACGCATCGAGTTAGCAGACGAGCGCGAGGATAGTTTAGAGAGGCGCTATTTAGAAACTGGTTGCGTTCGTCAGCAGATCGAAGTTGCCCCGCGCCTTCCGTCCCTTATCAAAACCGCCGGCGCAGGTCGCGATCTCCGGCAGAACCGACGTCCTCCGAGAGGTTTGCCAGGCGACGACGTTCCTCGCCTTCACCAAGCCTCGCTTCATCCTGCACGAACTCTGCCTTGTGAGCCGCCTCGAACAAAAGAGCCAATTGTTCTGGATGACGCTCAACAAGATGAACGGTTCGTGACGGAGCCCTATGTCCAAAGTCGCTGAGGTTGGGTAGCGGTCCCACCATAGTAATCGACGAGCTGAGCGACAGCGAAGTTGAAGAGCTTTCAGCATGTCGGCCTGCGCCTGGCTCGCGATAGGTTCATGAGGAGGCCTTCGCCTGTTTGCCCCCCAGTGCCTAGCTTGATTTTTATAGTGGCTCGTTTTGTTCTGCCCGTTCCGATTTTGAAACACCGCGGTTCTCCGGGGAGAGAACATCCTTCGGGTCTTTCCTAAGTTGAATCCCGCAGTGTCCTAATTTCGAATCCTGATGCATATTCAACCCATGGGACACATGGACGACTGCCTGAGCATCTTGCGCCGACTGATCGCCAAGGGCGATGCAAACGACATCCCGTTAGCCGAGAGGGCCATCAACGAGTACTGGGAAGCGACGCTTGAGAAGGGCCGAAAGAGCGGCCTACGGCTGATCCAATTGGACGTTCTGGAACAGCGCGATGCGGTCGTCGGTGCCCAACACGACTTCGCCCAGACCGTGAACGACTACTTCGAGAAGAGGCTCCGAGACGAGTAAGGCCGCCTCAGTTGGCGGCCGCCAGCAATTCCGTTTCTGGCCCATATGCGAAGCTGCGCCGCGTCTGACGGAGGTCCGCTCATCGCGGCAGAGCGGACCAGATTTGGTCAACTTGAGTTCTTCGCATTTTGACCCAGAGCGGAATTTCGGAGGCGGCGACCTTGGCCGCACCCCTCGCTTGGCTGCAACATTCAAGCCTTGGCTTTGCGGCCACGGCCGCTCGATTTTGCTGGCACACTCTTGCCATACTCTTTCCACCAGGCCGTTAGCGCCTCCATAGTAGGACCGAGCCCGCGTGCCTTTTGTGTGATCTTGTACTCAACTCGAAGCGGCACTTCCGCGAATACCGTGCGCGATACGAGCCCATCTGCTTCGAGTTCGCGAAGTTGCGCTGTGAGCATGTGCTGCGTGATGCCGGGGATCGCTTTTCGTAGTTCTCCGAAGCGATAGACCCGCTGATTGAGCAGCCACATGATCTCCAGCTTCCACTTGCCGGAGAGCAATGCGAACGCACGGCGCATCTCATCATGCATGTTTATCGCAGCGTTTTTCATGGTCTGGCTCTCCATACTTACCGCAAGTTATTCATCCTACTTGCGAAAAAAACAATCTTAATCCGCATTTTCGATGCGCGCTGCAAAGCGCACACAAATTTCGCATGGAACGCACACCAACACGAACAGACGGGAATTGCTGCCGCGCCAGCAATCATGACGACCACATGACTACGATCTACACCTACTGCATCAGTACGGGACTTCTCACCCTGCTGTATCTGTCCTCTGCCTTTCTGTACCTGACGAAAGGAAAATGGGTCCGGCAGGCCCTAGCCGACCTCGGATACCCTGCGTACCTCGTGCCACTCATGATTGCTGTGAAGGTCTTGGGTCCGGCCGCAATTCTCTCGCGCCTCAACGTAGGGCTTAGCGATCTCGCTTACGCGGGCATGTTCTTTCACCTGCTATTGGCAGGCTTGGCACACGCTGCCGTGCGGAAGCCCGGCGAGGCGTTACCAGCAGTCGTCGGTCTCGCGCTGCTCATCTCTTCCTTCATCACGCAAAACGCTGCTCGCGGAATACCGTCACCTTACGGGCTGTTCTGACGCGAGGGAAAATCTACCAACACAACGACCTTCTAAGGACATGAACATGAACCGACTCGATGGAAAAGTTGCAATCGTCACCGGGGCCGGACGCGGCATTGGCCGTGCCATCGCGAAGCTGTTCGCGGCGGAAGGCGCGAAGGTCGCGATCCTTTCGCTTACGCCCGCAAATGTAGACGGTGCCGTTGCGGAGATCGAAGCGGCGGGGGGCTCCGCGCTTGGCGTCGCTTGCGATATCAGCAAGTCTGAGCAGATCGAGGCGGCAGTGAGCACAGTGGTCGCGGCCTATGGTCGGATCGACATTCTGGTGAACAACGCGTTTGACCCGTCCGTGCCTCTATCTTCCATCATCGAGCTTTCGGCGGAGCAGTTGCAGCGCAATTTCGAGACGGGACCAATCGCCTATCTTCGCACCATGCAGGCTTGCTATCCTCATCTGAAGCAACTGGTGAAGGGCGCGTCATCAATTTCGGTTCAATGGCAGGGGTTATCGGGTTACCCGGTTACGGTCCCTACAACATGGCGAAGGAGGCAGTCCGCGCTTTGACCCGAACGGCGGCGCGTGAATGGGGGGCCGATAAGATCACCGTGAACAACGCCCTGCCACTCGCGGCGACGTGGGACGCCGCCGCGCCTATACCTGCGCCGACAAACGCGCTGGCTCGCTACGGATCGCCAGAAAATGACGTTGCACCAGTTGTACTGTTCCTTGCGAGCAAGGATGCGCAATTCATAACGGGGGCCAGCCTGACTGCCGATGGTGGCGCAATTATCGACAGTGCGCGCTAGTCATGGCTGCTCTTCCAATAACCTCGTTCTTTGCAGCAGGTCTCGCTGTCTCCCTTGTCGCCCTCTCGTTCCCCATTTCTCTGCGCCGCGCAAAAGTCAAGCAGATGATAGGCGAAAGCACCGATCTTAGTCGGCGTATCCGCACGCAGGGTAATTTCATCTCGGTCGGAGGAGCGCCGTTGAACACGGCGCCGGATACGACGCCGCATTGAGCCGCTTGCCTCGCACTCGGAGCCGCGACACGGATCACCAAATTCGGCGCCATGTCGCTGACTCTTGGATCAAGCTCAGATGCTTCCTATACTCGAACCGTAGAATGCCGGACGGCTCCGACGCTTGAAATCCGTTCGCGACTCACACCAAATCTCGGTCGAGGGGGACTTCATTACATGCATCAGCGCTTGCACAACCTTCCGCTCGAAGGATTCGCGATCATTGTGGATGGCCACGCGAAGACGATCTTCTCCACCTGGGAAGGCGCGCGCAAAGCGGCCGTCGAGCTAAAGGATCGATTTCCATCTATTCAGATCACGATCTATGACGCGGCAGCCAAACAAGCCGAATTTGCTCGTTGAGAGAAGCTACAAGCGGTCGAGTGCCGCGACGCGGCCAAGAAGCGAGTTGGTCTTGGCACCGAACGGGTGTGATCAAGCACGCGAAATCACGGCGAGCTCTCTACGCGCAAAATGGGCATCTGAACTCGCATTGGATTTCCCACTAGCTTGCCGGTTACGCAAGCGACCGCACTGAATGGGGAAAGGCGATCAACGGCGCCGCCTGCGGCAGGGAACGACGACCAGCCTCAACTGATAAGGTTTCGTATGAAAGCTTATCAGTCGATGAACTGGCTCCGTTTTGCTCGAAACCTTATCGGTCCTTAAACTGACTCCGTTGCGTATCTACTTATCAGTGACCTCCCCGCACACACTGCCCCTGTCACTGTCCATAAGGACAAGGAGGGCTGCTGATGGGCTTGCTGTGAGCGGCGACCGATAATAAGCGGCTGGCCCAGGATTTTGCCATCGGCTCCTGCAACGCACGTGCCGTAATGTCGGTCGAACCGCCGGCGGGATACGGCGCGATGAGCTTGATTGGCTGCCGCGGCGGGCACTGCGACGACCGCCATCCTAGGGCGAAGGCTAGAATATGCATCACTCTCACGTCGACTCTCCCATACGATTTTCTTGACCAGCTTCAGACACGATTTCTGGCGAAGGACATCACATCATGCCGTACCCTCTTCAAAGGCTCCTGCGTCGGCCGCCCGTCCGACATCAGTTGCGGACAAGCCGAGTACACACGCCGGAATCGCATCGCGGAGCTCTCCGAGGAGCGCGGAAAAGTGCGTGCCGACACCGGCGCAATAAGAATATCGCCGTCGCTGGCCCGCACTGGGCCAACTGCGCTTCCTGCAGCTCTTAGAGGAGAAGGTTCATTATGCAGTCCATCTAGAACCACATCGATGTGCTGCCCCTCCCCCGTGCGCGCCCGTTGCACCATCGCGGTCTGCATCGCGGAGAAGCCAACGATGCCGCCGAGGACATCAGCGACGAACACCGCGCCCGCCGCCGATCGACCGCATTCTACTGTGGGTTTTCTACAATTATAGCTTGCAATCCTATTTCCTTCTCACATGCTAAGGAAGGGGAGGGCTGCGCACGTGACCAAAGATATTGTCAAAGGCCCATTATTAAATCGACGTACGTTCCTTCAGTATAGCGTCCTGCTTCCAAGCTCGGCGCCATTTTTCAACGCAACAGAAGCGCTGGCTGCGGCCTTGCCATCGCCGCCTGCGGCGATCCAACCGCCCGAATACATCATCCGTCGTGAACGCGACGAGCTCTTTTTGAGTTTGCGCGCTGTTGGTTATCGCGATACCGGAAGCGGACATTTAGTTCCCATTTCGGGAGCTAAAGATCGATTTCTCATATTTACGTTGAGCCCACAGCATTTCGCCGAAAAGGCGTTGCCTGTGGCAGAAATTCCCGCGGTTTTTGATGAGAACAGTCTGCTGTCGATTGAGTTGCTAGCGAGCGCGCAGAGCAAGCTTGTATTCCGCGTGCCGCATAAGAAACGCCTTAGCTTGACGCTGGAGGAGTTGCTCGCGTGGCACGATCTGGAGCTCGTATTGCCTGATCTCGACCGTGTTGGACAACCGTACGATCTGGAGATTCCCGATAGCGCTTTGCAATATTTGACAACCGTCGAAATGCCTTGGGGCGTTGAACTTTCCCCGGTGCTCGACCCAACCAAGCCGGCACCACTTACGTTTAGTGACCCCAGCCGCACACTCGTTACAGGCTCATGGACCGAGCTTTGGACGACCGCGTTGATGGATAAGCGTGCGGAACAGCGTACCGCGCCCGTCCGTATGGAGGTTCTGAGCGTCAGAGGATTCGAAAAGATCGGAGCATCCGGTAGCGTGGAACAAGGTAATTTCGTTGCCACATACCAAAATTTTACCACGCAGGCGTTCCCCAGCGAGTCTACGCCGCTGAGCGATTACGACCGCATGGACATCGCTGCGAGCCTTTCACGCCGCTTTCCGTACACCGGGATCGTGGGGCCGCCTCCGATACAGTCTGGTCTGCTTTCGTATCCACAGGCAAACGTGTGCGTCAGCGCATGCTTCGCACCGGGCCGGACCGTCGCTGCAACTCAGCTAAGGTTGAGCGCACGCGGCGGTTGGCTTCAACTGGAAGGCAAGTGGGATCCTTTTCCTGGCTGCGGGTTGTCAGGTTGGGTCCATTCCGCATCTTTGGGCCGTGACAACCACGTGGAGGTCGTCAGTGAGGGCTTCCTCTACCCATTTGGTACCCCGTGCGAATTGATTGTCATTTCCGAGAGAGTTTTCGCCAAAGACGAGCGGGGCCATTACGTCGCGCCGATCATTCAACAGGCATTCATTCAAATACCACAGCCAAATTCCCTGACGGTGGGTCACGTCGAAACTCCGTTTAAGACGATTTCGATTACGACGCGGCGATCTCCTCCATTGGACCTCCCTGCCACAGGAAGGCCCGCCACCTATCGAGAATATGATTTCTTCCTACCCATGGTGAAAGGGCGGCCTTTTGCCTTCGAGCACGTCGGCGTTGATTGGAATGGCGAGGAACATCGCTCGGCAATGCCGATGTTTTTCGTAAATAACAAAGCGCGCTTGGCAAACGGACTAATTTGGGAGCCTGGATACTCATGGAATTCTACGCAAGCAAACTCCCCTTGCGCCACGCCGCCTCCAAATGGTGCTGATGCAGCCTTCACTATTCCGCAAACCGGAGACGGGTTGCGGGTGGTCGATAAGGCATGGGCCTTACAACCAGGGAGGTTTGCTCAATACAACGGCTCCCTAGTCGCGCTCGCGAACGGTTTGCGGACTGGCGATACTACCCAAAGAGTAAGTTGGATTGAGTGGACAAGGGCAAACATTCCCAATCTGAATCCATCCACGATTGTGACCCCCCCGTTCCGACCACGGGCGCGCACCTTGCGGGTGAGCATCCAATCCACTGGGCAATTGTCCGGCGAACCGTCAGCGTCGGTCGTGACGTATCGCGACACTCGGTTTACAGCGCCACATTTTCTGGATCCCGAACCGACCACGCCCTCTGAGGAGTATTTTTCGAACGTAACGGCGCAGCTCGAGGATCCACAGGCCCCCTATCTCTATACGCTAGAAACTCGGGCACTGGTGAGTGAAGCTGGCGCAGTCACTCCTCGTTCTCCAAATCAAGTCGCTGATGACATCCGCGACACGTACTACGGGGTTTCGAAAAATCCCAGTCCGATTCCGACAGAACTGTTCACGGGCATCGACAACGAAATACGATTCGGTAGTACTTCCACCGCGGAGGGTGTTGGTGGCCTTTCCGTCCCTGACACGCACACAAGCATCCTAACCCGCAAAGAGGGGGTTCTAGGCGACGCAACTTTCAATGAGGGGCGTTGGTTGGGTTATGCAGCAGTCAAGTCGCGACTGCAGGCCAATGAGCGGCTAGACTTCGCGGCCTTCTCAAAGGCCAATCGATCACAATTAGACATCCAGCCATTCGAAGCGTCTCGGACCCAAGTCGATCGAAATGCCGCCCTTGCTACTGCACGAACGCTCATGGGCTTTGCCGCCGCCCCCGCGATTGCGGTGCGCGCGCCGCCGAATGCAATCTCTGCCGGATTGCGGCTCGGCGATTTGTTCGGCGCTGATGCGCAGATTATTCCTGGCCTTAGATTCATGGACATCTTCCGGGAAATCGCATTGGCGGGGGCCTCGGATACGGGTGCGCCACCGGCTGCGCTGGGTGCCGAGGACCACGGAGCAGCGCCCCCACTCGTTTGGAACGTGCGGCTCAGCGGCATCGAGTGGCTTACGGCTCTCTTGAACGCTGATCCTCAAAACATCTCGTTTTCCGAAGTTATCTCCGCAATCGCGCAGCTAAGACCGCAACAATCAGGCTCGCCAGTTTCAATGGGAATGGAAGCCACGCTCAACTGGTCGAATCGTGCATTCAAAAAGGTCGATATCGGTCCGGTCGCCTTCATTCCAGAGGCCGACACCAAGATTAGTATCGACGCGAAATCACGCATCGATCTGGGCTTAGCTCAAATCCCAACTACTGCTACAGATTTCAAATTCTCGCCAGGAAAGCCGCGCATCTCGGCCCGGGCAGAGTTGAGTTCATTTTCAGTCCAGATCTTTAGCGCCATCGAGATTGCGTTTTCGGCGATCGCCTTTGACATGTCTGAGGACGGTCATAAGAGCTTCACAACGAAGGTCGCCTCGGTGAAGCTTCTTCCGCCGCTGGACTTCATCAATCAACTTCAGAGCATTTTCGGCGGCTTGGGCGACGACCAAGCCATTCATGTGGACCTCAGCCCCGCGAAGATCAGGATCTTCCAAACACTGCGTTTCCCCGCCAGCGGCGACATGCCGCTCTTCATGGGTCCGGCTCAAATTACTAATCTCGCTTTCTCCTGGGCAGTCACGATACCGCTGATAGGGCGAGATGTGCTCGCGGTCGCGTTCGGTATCTCTTCGCGCGAAAAGCCTCTCACCATTTATGTTCCCCCTTGGTACGGTGGGAAGGCGTACGCACTCCTAGAAACCACAACACGAGGATGCCGCCTCGTAGAAGTGAGCATGGAGTACGGCGCGCTTGTTCCCATCGAATGGGGCATAGCAAAAGGCCAAGCCTCGTTAACGGCCGGCATATTCTACATGCTTGAGCGCGACGACGCCCGCCAGTCCGCGAACGTTCAGCTGAGAGCCTTTATCAAGGCGTCCGCCGATCTCTCGGTAGCAGGGATCATTCAGTTTTGTGGCCTGATCTACATTGCTCTTACCTCTGACTCTGGTTCAGGGGGTGACCGAATCAGCGGCGTTGTCACGGTAAGTGTGTCGATCAAGATTGGTTTTGTCCGAATATCTTACTCATTTTCCGCCTCTCACGAGGAAACACGTCGCAGTTCGAGCCGAGTGGCGGTGGTCAGTGACATCGATGCACCACGAATGGGACTTCAGTTGACGCGACGAGACGCAGAGGCCCCGTCCCCTACTCGCCGTCGTGTGAGGGACCGCATGAGCGACGATATTTTGCCGTTTGGACCAACTTTTTCCAGTTCGCATCGCGCGGCATTTCGCCGGGTACTTGCGGGATATCGGTAGGGACGTAATTCATGACCGCTGCCTACAATATCATCCTAATTCCGCTCGACAGCGCCGATCCGAACTCGGCTGTCTCTCTCTTTACTGCCAGACTAGTATGCAATCTCGAGTTTTCAGCAGGAACATTAGACTCGACCGAGATTGCTCGTGCAATTGCGGTCCACCCGTTCTTTAGTGGTCCCAATGCGCCGTCGCTAAATGCCTTTGCGCTCGAATACGACAAATGGCGAGCTGGCAAATTTGCTCTTACGGAAAACACTCCGGACGTCATCCCGGTATCACTCACATACATCGGCAGTCATACTCCTAACATACTGCGCGCAAATCTAGCTAACTATCTCCTTCGAGAAGGCCAAGTTACGGTTTCTCAGATAACGCACGACAATCGATTTGATCAATTGCAAGCCGCCGACTTCTTTGATGTCGCTAAAATGCACGACGACCTTACTGTCGTGCGCACGGATCTTCATGAACGCGCCGCACGCCGATTTGGCTTTTCCCGTTCGATGTCACTTGATGCACCGTCGCTCGATCGGAGTTCCTATGCACAAGCAAAATGGCTCGACGCATACGTACAAGCGTCGCTTGTGGACGCGGTATTCGCTCCCGCAACGGCGCGCAATATGCCCGCCACGCCAGCGGCAGCTTCAGCGCTCTCAAGCTTGAGAACGGCGGTCGCACAAATGCAGAAGAGGATGGTTGCGCAGTCGGCAACACGCAGCCCCCCCGAAACAAAATTGCGCCAGGCGACCGCGACGGGAGAGACGACTGTTTCGTCCCAAGATCCAAATGTCGCTCTCCACGCGGCATTAAAGAATGAGGCCTTGGCTCGAGCCTGCGGATTAGTCTCTCCGTGGCGAGCTCAATCGCAGAAGCCCATTAAGGGGGACTATGTCATCGTCCTGAGTGCGTCGGGTCTAGCACTCAATCCAACGGTCGCCGGCGTCACGACACAACGAACAGCCTTTCGCAGAAAGGAGCATACACATCCGCTCAGCTACAAAGATGTAAACAAGGCTACGACGACGAACTGCGGCCTTGCCTTTCTCAACGAGCCGGGGGGCAGCCCCCGTTATCGGAGCACCGCAATCAACGCCGAGACGGCGACTTTCCAGGCTACTATTCTCCAATCCAACAACTCCCTTTCGAATTCCTCGCCCCCCGGAGCTGCAACATCGGTCGGCAACCGGGATGATCGACCGCCGCAGCTGCTGTCTGGCGATCACTTCGGTAGCAACGAGCTGGAAGCGGTCGGTATTACGATCTCTGCGCCCACAGAAGATCTCGTCACACCGGATGACCTCGCCAGCACTCAACGCAGCACATTGCTCCCATGTCTGTTCCTTGAGGATCTATGGGTTGGTTTCCGGCTCGATCTTTCAGATGGAAAGGGTGGCAAGTATCTGAGCGTTCACAAGCAAAGTCAGGAAATCAGATTTCGTGCCAGCGGCGTAAAGATTCAAGGCACCTTGGAGGACTTCTTTGATCGGGAACAGTTCGATCCCACAAAGAAGGTTACGAGCACCGAAGTCGCCCGATATACTGGATTCAACTCAGCACAAGCCGTAGACTATGCAAAATTCCTCGGAGTGTACAAGGAACCCATATTTCCCGAGCCGCCGCCGTTTACGGTAAGCGTTACGGGCTACTCCGGCGCCACGCCACTCCGATTCGGGCGCGTTTATCCATGGCGGATGCGAAATGTGTTCGTTGGAGGCATCAGCCTTTCAGACGGCGATCCAAATCTGGAGACCCTCGGGTCAAGCTTCGTTCAGAATTGTCCGTTCTATAGAGCACGCGCATTCCGTCCAGGTGAGTTAGTATCGCTTGGATCTAAAGCGACTAGCCCCGGCGCTGAAGGCCGGCCGATCTTTCTAACCGAGGAACACCCACAGTCGACGGTGTGGCTGATTCCATCACCCATCGATAGCGACACCGCACGGTATCATGGCGTTTTTCTCCTTGACCAAAATGAGCCGGCGCGCAATTCGCACCGCGCATTTGTTACGGACATTACAAAATTCTTCGCCAAGCATCCCGCTAAACCTCAATACTATCTGGATCCGTCGATCAATGAAATCTCTGTCCAAATTACGCTACTCAACGGGCAAGCTACTGCGCTAAATCGCGAGTTCATGTACCACGACGGCTCCTTCTGTGAACTTGTTGAGCACTTTCGATTTCCAGCGGAACGATTGCGCTTTGGCCCTTCAGGACAATGGGAGAAATTTCGACCACTTTCTATCGTGTTCACTGCAAGCTCCGGCGCTACTCCGCGAGTGACGGTCTCCGAACACAGACGCATCCAGATAACGGTGCCCCCGGCTTCGGACATTGAAGTATCGCTCATTCCGGTCGTTACAAAGAGCGATATTATGTCTACGGCGTCCTACGCGGCATCAGCGATGCAATTGACTGGGCGGCAGTCGAGAGGCACACAAGACGCTACTTGGGCTCCCGTGCCGACTATTGTGGAACACAAGCTTCGGGCGATACATTGTCCGAAGAAGCCTCTCGCTACACCGCGTTTTATCAGCACTGAAAGCCGCGTAGGCACACAAACTCATCCAACACTTGCGGCGCGGAGAGAACGATATAAAGAGACCGCAGAGCTCACGGGGTATTTGCATGTCGACGCAGCTTCGACGGGACAGCTACGGCTCGATGCATCCTGGTCCGACATTACCGATGACCCGAAGCACGAGAAGTTCATAACCAATGCCGGCCGCACCTCTTCAAAGCCAAAGAGCATCGGTTTTGATAAGTTCGCTGTACCTCATCCGGGAGCGGCAGCCAGAAGCGCGTTTCCGGACATAGCAAGGTCACTGCGGCAAGGGTCGTACGCATTAAACGACATGTTTGATCTGCAATGCTCCGAGAACAAGGTATTCCTTGGCTCCACCACGCCAGACGGTCTGGCGCCACAATCATCACGCGCCTGCATTCTCAACTTTGCAGATGGACGGCGAAAGCGGGCGACCGTAACCGCCGTCGCCACAAGCCGCTATAAGTCTCAATTCAAGGGGGCCAATCCAACCGAGTTTGAAGTTCGGTCAGATTCGCTTTCCGTAGATGTGCCAGCTTCGGTCAAACTTTCAAGTCCCGATGTAAGCCATCTCGTACCACTGGCGCGAGATATCGTTCACGGCGATGAAAAGGCCCGAAAGTCACGCAAGGCATACGCTTTGCGGATTTACATTAGACGCCCTTGGTTCCTTTCTGGGCCAGGGGAGCGCGTCGCGGTTGGGTGCAGGAGCGGTTTCGCGGATGACGGACCAGTTGCATCGCTGAATAAGTATGTAACACAATGGGGCGAAGATCCGGTCGAGCGCCCCCGGCTCGAGATTACGTACCGCCTACCTCGCGCGTCAGACTTTAGCATCCCGACAGGAATGGGAGCGCTACAACTCGACGACCTTCTCTATCCGCCGAACAGTCTCGAGGGAAACGCTCCGCTCATCTACCGAGACAACCTGGTAAGATCCGAGGGAAGTCCTGATCCAAGAAACGATCGGATTTCCGTTGCGAGCTTCGCTGTCCGGTGGGATTCGGGTTTCGGGCTTTGGTTTTGTGATGTGGGCATAACGGACGGGTTCGCGGGTTGGTGCGGATTTGCGCTGTACCGGCATCAACCTCATGCGCATGAAGGAGCTCAGCTCTCGGAGACGCCGGCGTGGGTATACGGCGCCGTACTTCATGGAGAACAGCTAGCATGGTTCAAGCAGTCGGGACGAATCCACGTCACGATCGGACCCGTCCATGATCGCTATACCAGTTTTGAGTTCGACTCGACGCAATTCCGAAACGGGGTGAGCCGAAATCTTACTGGTCATGAACGACGTCGAGTTGCGCTGAGGAAATATTTGGTCGGTGATCACGCATATTTCGAAGGAGTTGTTGATAGCAACGAGGTCGCGTGGAGCATTACGAAGATGCGCTTCGGATCTGATGTAGCTTCGCTCCCACTTCATGAGGGAACATGACGACGTATCGTATGGCTAGCATCACGGCGCTGCTTGTTTTTGCGATCACCATGGCCGCGACGATTTCAGAAGCGGCTCCCTGCTTTGCGCCTCTAGCTGATAGGAACTCCCGCAATCCCGATAATTTCAAGGATCTCGCCAAGAACACTGCCGCAACTGCCCAAAAAGGCGTCAAGAGATTCCTACCGTTGATTTCAGCAGATACTAAACTCGTCAATATCGATTTCTACTACATTAACTTCACACAACCCAAAACTGGGACGGTTGAAAGCCTGTTCAAGAGACTTCGGCTGAACTTTAACACGTTCGCGGAAGGCACCAGTAAGGACTTTGGCTTCGGCGCGTACGCCGCATCGGACGATGCGAATGATTCCATTCGTAAAACCAATGAAAAGCTCTGGAATCAGGATGTGCCGCTAAAGGCGCTCATGTCCTTCGGGCTCGATACACTTTGGCCGGCGACTTCGTTCGGAGCCGCGGCTCGCTACATCAAGGACAAGCATGGTGACCTCCAGGTCACCTGCGCAACAAAAACGGACTTTGTGTTTTCAACGGTACAGTCAGAGAGGGGTGGCGATCACCCAGTATCCGGCAATCGAGGCTTCGGGCTCACGGACAATCTAGACGGCACCTGGACCTTTTACTCGAAAGCCGTTGATCGAAAAACTGACAACGGCGAGAACTGGCTTGCCACGACGATATTTCGAAAAGACGTGTTCTGCTTGGGTCATCAGTTCTGGCTTTTGTTCTACAGCGACATGAAGACGTATCTCGAACAGCAGAAAGATTTGAGCATTAAAGTAAAGGAAATCTGGACTGGCAACCACGGACCAGCGCCGTACCCGTTTCAAAACGGAGCGGAATCTAAGACTTATGAGTGCAAATGAACTTGTCGGAGGGGGCATCTTTGGTAGAGCCCAGCCAATCGAACATCGCAGACGGGGAGTGCCACATCCGATGGGCTATTTTCTGAGACGCGTGCTAGCAGCGTTTATTTTCGGCGCGACCGCGGTGTCTGTGGCGCTCGCAGACACGGCAGAGTGGACCATTATGGTCTACATGAACGGCAAGAAATAATCTCGAACCATATGCACTCGACAACTTCGCTGAAATTGCAAAGGTTGGCGGTACGTCAAAGGTTAATTTGGTCGTCCAACTCGGACGACCAAAATCGCACTATGGTGGCGTGAATCCGGACTGGTCAGGCGTCCTAAGATTTTTGGTCGCGAAAGACCAAAAGCCTATTCCAGCGTCTGCAATAGTCGACCTCCGAACTAAGCCCACTCTTTCGGATATGGGCTCACCAATCGCGCTGGACGACTTCATTGGTTGGACATTGGAGAAGTATCCAGCGCGAAAATACATGTTGGTGATCTGGAACCACGGGCAAGGATGGCGCTTTCAGGCGTCGCGCGACCCATCCATCCGACGATCGTCAGCGGAAGCGCCCCGGTCGAGCGATAACGATACAACAAAGCAATTCAAAGAGGCTGCGCGCAGCACCGCACCGATCGGAGGATATAGGTCTGTATCGTTCGACGAGGATACCGGCCATGTGCTCTACAACAGCGACGTGCAACAGAACCTGGGCAAGTTTGCAAGTCGTCTTAGCCGACATGTCGATGTCATCGGATTCGACGCGTGTCTTATGTCGATGCTTGAGACCGCCTATGGGCTGCGCAATGCCGCCGACGTAATGGTCAGCAGTGAGGAACTGGAACCTGGCCCGGGCTGGGACTATGCTAATTTCTTAGAGGCCCTCAAGGCCCGTCCGGAAATGAGCGGTGTTGAACTCGCCAACGCAGTCCTCGCCGCGTACCAAGCTCGGTACGGAGACCGCTATATCAGTACCCTCTCAGTACTCGACCTTCAAAAAACTCAGGCCGCAGCTGGGACTCTCACCGCATTGGTGAACTCATTACTTCCCGCTCTGAGCGTTGAACGCAGATCGATTGAAGGCGCTCGAGCCAAATTAACGACATATGGAGCTGATGAAAGGCTACACACGTCGATCGATCTCTTTACGTTCTTGCAGTTCTATGCAGATCTTACATCCAATGCGCAATTGCGTCAGACCACCCAAGCGGCACTTAGTGCTTCTAATCAAGTCGTGCTCTCCAATTATGCGTCCAAAGGGAGCACGGAGAGATCTGGGTCGAATGGGCTTGCCATCTACTTTCCGGCTACTCGCTCCGACTTTGATGCAGACCCCTACAAACAAGGCTACCTGAAGTCTAATAGAGATCACGTGGTTGAATTCGTGGCCCGAGAACGGTGGGCCGATTTCCTGCAATCGTATCTCCGCTAAGTCGACAAGCCATTTTCGACATTGAACGATTGCGAGCGAAAGAAGTTTGTGCGGCCACACCCGGGTAACCGGTTGCTCGGGTCACCAGTTACAGAGTCGCCCGTGAAGAATTCGGAAGCGATTGATCTGTCGCTGTGATTTGACGTGAGCAAGTATTCGATTGTGCAAGAA